>DAICYU010000284.1:362-5900 GCA_027311485.1 Acetobacteraceae bacterium | reverse complement strand
GGTGGTGGAAACGCTGGCGACGGCGCCGAAATCCGCGCTGCCGGGCCTGGTGGCGGAATGGCTGGACTGTACGGATGCGTCCACCCGTCTGGCGTTGCTGAAGCTGATCACCGGCGGGCTGCGCGTCGGTGCCTCGGGCCGGCTAGCGAAGATCGCGCTGGCCGAGATCGGCAACGTCGCGGCGGACGATGTCGAGGAGGTCTGGCACGGCCTTACCCCGCCCTATACGGCGCTGTTCGCCTGGCTGGAGGGCAGGGGGGACAAACCCGATCCCGCCGATGCCCCGGTGTTCCGCCCGCCGATGCTGGCGCATCCGCTGGAGGAGCCCGACCTCGCCGGGTTACGGGCGCCCGAGTGGCGGGCCGAGTGGAAATGGGACGGCATCCGCGTCCAGCTTGTCGCCACGGCCGGCGGCCGGCGGCTGTTTTCGCGCGGGGCGGACGATATTTCAGGGGCGTTTCCGGAAATCCTGGATGCGATGGATTTCCACGCGGTGCTGGACGGGGAGTTGCTGGTCATCCGCGATCAGGTGGTGGCGCCGTTCGCCGATCTGCAGCAGCGGCTGAACCGCAAGGCGGTGACGCAGGCGATGATGACGCGCTACCCGGTCGGCGTGCGGCTGTACGATCTGCTGTTCGACGGCGCGGAGGATCTGCGCGGCCTGCCGTTCGATGCCCGTCGGCAGCGTCTGGAAGACTGGTTCGCACGGCAGCGGCCGGCACGCATGGACCTTTCGCCGCTGATCCCGTTCGGGTCGCTGGATGAACTCGCCGGCTTGCGGGATGGCGCGCGGGCGGCCTCGATCGAGGGGCTGATGCTGAAGCGCGGCGACAGCCCGTACCTGCCCGGGCGGGTGAAGGGCCAGTGGTGGAAATGGAAGCGCGACCCGCTGACCGTCGATGCCGTGCTGATGTATGCGCAGCGCGGGCATGGCAAGCGCAGCAGTTTCTACTCGGACTACACGTTCGGCCTGTGGCGGGACGATGAACTGGTGCCGGTCGGCAAGGCGTATTTCGGCTTCACCGACCAGGAGTTGGCGTTTCTGGACCGCTGGATCCGCAACCACACCACCGCCCGCTACGGGCCGGTGCGGGAGGTGGAAAAGGCGATGGTGCTGGAAGTTGCCTTTGACGCGGTCCAGTTGTCGAACCGGCACAAATCCGGGGTGGCGATGCGGTTTCCGCGCCTCGCGCGCATCCGCACCGACAAGCCCGCCGCCGAGGCGGACCGGCTGGAAACGTTGATGGCTTTGGTGGAAAATCGCTCGCCGGTAACCGTGGACGGGGACTGACCGCGGGGGCTGGTCAGACACGCTTGTCCGGAATGCCGGTTCGCAACTTCCCGGGAATGATTGCGTTACCATCCGACAATTGATCGGGGTGACAATGTCCGAGGCTGAAGCGATCGCGTGTCTTGAGCGCGTGCTGTCTAACGCGCTCGGCCGTACCTTCGCCGTGGCGGCAAACAGCGTGAACGGTCCTGAGCCGGAATATTATCCGCTGCTGCGCGTCCGGCAGGCATGGCTGCGCACGCTGACGCAAGCGTTTGCCGATCATTACGAACCGCACATCAAAGCGGGCAGAACGGCGGTGTTCGGCGGCAGGCCCGGCCCTGGGGAAACCGAGTTGTCGGGCGTTCCCTCCGGCATCCCGAAATGGCGCAGGTGGGAGTTCCTGTACGACGTCAGCGTGGTTGACTGGACGACGCTGCCGGCCGCGTTCGCCGTAAACAACGCCGTCCCGATCGTGACGAACACGGTCTGGGCCGTTGAATCGGAGCTGGCCGGCGATGGCACGAAAGTCGCCGAGGATGCCAGCAAGCTGCGGATTGCCCGGTCCGCGAATGCGCTGCTGATCGCGCGAACCACCAGGCAAACGAAACCGGACGAGTGGCTCAGGTTCCTCAATGCCTGTCTCGACGGGGTTCAGGGCCAGGCGTTCGTTGCGCTGATGCCCAGCTATGCCCGTGGGGAGAGTGATGCGGCGCGCTGGGTGAATGGTACCGTCGAGATCGAGCTGTATCGCGCCACGCCGCCGCCTGCGCTGCCCGAGTTTGTTGCGACCATCAGGCGGCCCGGGGCGTGACGGCACTGGCCATCGACTGATTGCGCGGCGGCTGACTTACGGTCGGTCGGGTGCGAGATTGACCGGGGCGCATGCGCATGCTGCCGTCCGGGCAACGACAGCAACAGGAAACGATCCATGGCGCTTACCCGGAACACCACCCGGCACCGTCTGGCCGCCGGCCAGTTCGCCCTTGGCTTCGGCGTGCATCACCTGCGCACCGTCGCTGCGCCGGTGCTCGCCTCGGCCACCGGACACGACTGGATGTTCATCGACACCGAGCACGGGGCGTTCACGGTGCAGGAAACCACCCAGCTTTGCATCGCGGCGCTGCCGACCGGGGTGACCCCGATCGTGCGCGTGTGCGCCGGCGCACTGGATGAGGCGACCCGCGCGCTGGACAACGGGGCGATGGGCATCGTCGTGCCGCATGTCGATACGCCGGCCGAGGCGAAGCGGATCGCCGATGCGTTCCACTACCCGCCGATGGGCCATCGCAGCTGGGGCGGCCCACCGGCCATCTATGGCTACCAGGCGCCCGCGACCGCCGAGGCGCAGGCGGCGATCAATGCAGAAATCCTGACCGTGGTGATGCTGGAAAGCCCCGAGGCGGTGCGCAACGCCGATACGATCGCCGCGGTGTCCGGGATCGCCGTGCTGTTCATCGGCACCTCCGACCTGACAGCCGAGCTGGGGATTTCCGGGCAGATGGGGCATCCAAAGGTGATCGAGGCGTATCAAGCGGTCGGTGATGCATGCCGCCGGCATGGCAAGACACTGGGCATGGGCGGCGTGTATGATGAGGAGAATGCGTCCCGCTATGTCGCGATGGGCGCGCGGTTCCTGCTGACCGGGTCGGACCACAGCTACATCGTCAGCGGCGCCGGCCAGCGCGTCGCCTTCTTCAACAACCTTCCAGCCGCACCGCGATAGCGGGGTTCGGCTGCTCATCCACCGCCGGTGCCGCGCCGCTTCGGCGTGAACCGGCGACGACGGGCCGATGTCCGCCATGAGGGCAGGATCGCGGCGTGTTCGGGGCGATCGGCGCGCCCCCCCCATGGGGCGACCCCCATTCGGCGACCCCCGTGGCGCGACCCAAAGGGGGTGATCCAGTGCGGTGCGCCAGTGGCGCGGGCGCGGCTATCGGCGCGGCACGTTGCCGCTGCGCATCGGGATGCCGGTTTGTTCGTAACAGACGCGGGCCAGTTCGGCGACGCCGTCACGGATCGTCTGCTTGTCCGGCATCGCGAAGCATAGCCGCAGGCTGTTGAAGGAGTTATCGGGACTGACCGCCCAATCCGGGCCGGGGTTGAAGACGATCCCGGCCTCCGCCGCCGGTTTCACCAGCTTCCGCACGTCGACCGACTCGGGCAGCCGGATCCACAGGAAGATGCCCCCCTTCGGTGCCCAGCATTCGGCGGCGGCACCGAACTCCTGCGCAACGGCTTCGACCATGGTCTGCAGCTTGTCGTGCAGCACGGTGTTGAGGTGCCCGACATGGCGATCGAAGTGTTTGCCGAAATATTCCGCCACCACCATCTGGTCCAGCGCGCCGGTGCCGCTGTCGCCCTTCAGCGGCAGTAGCCGGCTGATCACCGGCCAGGGGGCGATGATGAAGCCAAGCCGCAGGGCAGGGGCGAGGGATTTGGAGAATGAGCCGATGTGGATCACGCAGCCTGGGTCGAGCGCGTATAGCGCGGGCGGTGCCTCAATGCCGTCAAGCAGCAGGTCGGCGTAGCATTCATCCTCAAAGATCGCGACGTTGTGCTCGCGCGCCAGCCGGACCAGTGCCTGCCGCCGTTCCAGCGGCATGATCGTCGCGGTGGGGTTCTGCACGGTGGGGATCGTGTAGATGAACTTCGGCGCGATGCCGCGTGCCTGGAGGTCGGCGAGCTGTTGCGCCAGGGCGTCGATGACGATGCCGTCGCTGTCCAGTTTCATGCCGACCAGCGTGGCGCCGAGCTTGCGGAAGCGGTTCAGGGCACCCTGGTAGCAGTATTCCTCGGTCAGGATCGTATCGCCGGGATTGATCAGCATCCGGCTGATCATGTCGATCGCCTGGCCGGAGCCGGTGGTGATCACCACATCGTCCGCCGCGGCGCGGATGCCGCGCGTGCGGGCCGATTTGTCGGCGACGAACTGGCGCAGCGGCGGGTAGCCCTGCGGGCCAAGGCCCAGATTGTAAATCGCCAGCTTCGCCCCGTCGCGCCGCAGGACCGAGGCTGCGGCCTCGATCAGGCCTTCGATCGGGATCTGCGTGGGGTCGTTGTTGCCGCCGATGAAGTAGTATTTCGGGAACGGCGCCCATTTCGCCGCGGGCTCGGGCAGGTCAGCACTGAGCAGGCGTGTATAGTCGATGGTGGTGTCCA
The DNA here is from genome assembly GCA_027311485.1 of Acetobacteraceae bacterium. GTDB lineage: Bacteria > Pseudomonadota > Alphaproteobacteria > Acetobacterales > Acetobacteraceae > Rhodopila. Next base: position 1,468 of record DAICYU010000284.1, on the reverse strand, counting down.
TTCCGGCGTTCCCCCTGGCTTGATGTCGTTGCCGAGAAGCGTAGCAGCCGAATGTGGGAGCGGCCTAGCGGGTGGAGGCCGGCTGCGGCGGAATGGTCGTGATCCGCCGCAGCCGGTGGAAGTGTGCGCCGGACGGGTGGCCGCCCGGCGATCCTGCTAGAGGGATAATTTGAAGAAGTTACCGAGCTCACCGATAATGCCGCGGCGGAAGGCCAGCACGCAGACGACGAAGATGGCGCCCTGCGTCACGGTGACCCAGGCGCCGAACTGCGCCAGGTAGTTTTCCATCGAGGTCACCACCACCGCACCGAAGGCCGGGCCGAACACGGTGCCCAGGCCGCCCAGCAATGTGGTCAGCACCACCTCACCGGAGGTGGAGTAGTGCACGTCGGTCAGTGTTGCGATGCCGAACACGATGGCCTTGGTGCCGCCGGCGACGCCGGCCAGCATGCAGGACAGGACGAAGGCGATCAGCTTGTAGTCGTCGGTGCGGTAGCCCAGCGATGTGGCGCGCGGTTCGTTTTCGCGGATGCCTTTCAGCACCTGGCCGAACGGGGAGTGGATGATGCGGTGGATCATCAGGAACCCGGCCACGAAGATGATGGCGACGAACCAGTACATCGTCATGTCGTTGTTCAGGTTGAAGTAGCCGAACAGATGGCCGCGGGGCACCTGCTGGATGCCGTCCTCACCGCCGGTGAAGGGGGCTTCCAGGCAGAAGAAGTAGACCATCTGCGCCAGCGCCAGGGTGATCATGGCGAAGTAGATGCCCGAGCGGCGGATCGCCAGGTAGCCCAGCACCAGCCCGAGCGCCGCGCCGGTGGCGCCGCCCAGGGCGATCGCCACGATGGCGTCGATCCCCCAGTTCTTCATGGTCCAGGCGGCGATGTAGCTGCCCATGCCGAAGAACGCGGCGTGGCCGAAGGACAGCAGGCCGACATAGCCGATCATCAGGTTGAAGGCGCAGGCGAACAGCGCCGCGGTCAGCACCCGCATCAGGAAGACCGGATACAGGATGTACGGGCAGACCACGATCAGCACGATCATGACCGCGAAGGCGATCGCCTGGGAGCGCGAAAATCCGAACATCTCAGGCAGCCTTTCCG
>DAICYU010000284.1:0-352 GCA_027311485.1 Acetobacteraceae bacterium | reverse complement strand
ACAGACCGCGCGGCCTGGCCAACAACACGATCACCATCACCAGGAACACCACGGTCGCCGAGGCCTGCGGGTAGAACACCTTGGTCAACCCCTCGATCACGCCCAGGCCGAAGCCGGTGACGATCGATCCCATGATCGACCCCATGCCGCCGATGACGACCACGGCGAACACGGTGTTGATGAAGTTGTCACCCATGTTGGGGTTCACCGAGTAGATCGGCGCCGCCAGCACGCCGGCGAACGCGGCCAGGGCGACGCCGCCGCCGTAGGTCAGGGTGATCAGCCGTGGCACGTCGACGCCGAACGCCTGCACGATCGGCGCATTCTCGGTCGCGGCGCGCAGGGTGGCGCC
>DAICYU010000283.1 GCA_027311485.1 Acetobacteraceae bacterium | reverse complement strand
GGCTGGGCGTTGACGGTCGCCACCACTGGATCCGGGTTCGAATCAGCGAAGGTCGGCCCGGTGGCGAGCATGCCAGTCAAGGCGGCCGCCGCAAAAAAGCGGGCCGGAGCCCTGAGAGAGCAGTCCGGAAAAAACGCCATGGGAAACCCCTGATGTGAGAATTGTCTGCTTATGGACGATGCAAGCGCCCCCTACAAGGCAGGGGGTGCCGCTTCACCGGGCACCGCGCGCCTGACCGATGCGGCAATCACACCGGCGGCGAGTTGATGCTCGACCAGCTGGGCGTAGAAGGCGCGTTCCGCCAGCAACGCATCGTGCGTGCCGGATTCGACCACCTGGCCGTCGCGCAGCACCAGGATCAGGTCAGCGGCGCGGATGGTGGAAAGCCGATGCGCGATCACCATCGTCGTCCGATCCGCCATCAGCGCGTCCAATGCTCGGCGGACCGCCTGTTCATTGATCGTATCCAGGTGTGACGTGGCTTCGTCCAGGATCAGCAGCGGGGCATCCTTGAGGAACGCGCGCGCGATGGCGATGCGCTGGCGCTGGCCGCCGGATAGCTGCACGCCACGCTCGCCAACGCGGGTGGCCAGGCCGTCCGGCAGACCGGCGACGAAATCGGCCAGCGCCGCGCGGGACAGGGCCATGTCGATCTGGGCCGGGGTCGCGTCCGGGCGGGCGAGGCGGACATTCGCCTCCAGCGTGTCGTTGAACAGGTAGGTGTCCTGCGCCACCAGGGCGATGCGCCCGCGCAGCCCGTCCAGCGACAGCGCGCGCAGGTCGATCCCGTCGAACCGGATGGTGCCGCTGGAAGGATCCCAGAAGCGCAGCAGCAGGTTGGCCACCGTGGTCTTGCCGGCGCCGGACGGGCCCACCAGCGCGACCGTCGACCCCGGCGGCATGGCGAAAGAGACATCCCGCAACGCCGGTGCGGCGCGGCCGGGGTAGACGAACCCGACACGATCGAAGGTGACGGACGCCCCACCGGTGGTGGCCGCCGGCAGGCGCGGGCCATCGGTGATCGGTACCGGTTCCACCTGCACGACATGCAGGCGACGCACCGAGGCAATGGTGTCGGCCAGTTGCCGCCCGACCTGGGCGATTTCCGAAACCGGCAGGAACGCCGCGGTGGCGAGCAGCACCAGAAGCGGCAGCACGGTGGGGACGATCATGCCGTGCAGAACCAGCACGGCCCCGAGGGCGGCGACAGCCAGGCCGCCGAGACCGGTCGCGGCGTCCAGCGCGCTGGACTGGAAGGCCAGGTCGGCGAGCAGCCTCAGTCGCATTTCCTGATAGGTGCGCACGGCCTGCATGAAGCCGTCCCGCCGGCGCCGCGTGGCGCCGAACATGACCAGCTCGGCCAGTCCCTGGATGGTTTCGGTGGTATAGGCGCCGATCCCGCCCAGGGCGCCGCGCGCTGCGGACCCCAGAGAGTCGATGCGCTGCCGGCCCAGGAACGGCGCGGCGGCGGCATAGCCGAGGAAGGGTGCCAGGACCAGTGCCAGCGGCCAGGCGAACCAGGCCAGCGCCGCAAGCACGCCGACCGGCACCAGCACCGCGACAACCGCCGGAGCAATCGTGTGGGCGAAAAAATATTCGACGGTCTCGACGTCCTGCGTCGCCAGTGCCACCAGGTCGCCGGATCGGCGGCGCAGCAGGTAGGCCGGCGCCAGAGCATCCAGCCGGCGGAACAGATCGATGCGCATGTCCGCCAGCAGCGCATAGGCCATGGCGTGGGCGATCCAGGATTCCAGCCAATGCAGCAGGCCGGCCAGCGGTGCGGTCAGCAGCAGGGCGGTGACCAGGGTGGCGGTCGGGGCGCCGTCGCGTACCGCGCCCAGCACCAGGGCGCCGAGGACGCTGACGCCGATGAACGCGATCACCCGGCCGATGCCGCACAGGACCGTGACGGCAAGCTGGGCATGATAGGGCCGCACGACACGCAGCAGCGTGCGGATGGTTTCCGGCCAGGTGACGTGCGCCGCATCCTCGGACATCGGGGTGATGACCGTGCCGGCGGCGGCCAGGTCCGGCGTGGCTGGCGCGGGCGCCGACACCGCCACGTGTGCATGATCGGTTTCGGCAAGCTGCGGCGCCATCAGGTCACGATAGGGACCGGGCTGGCCGATCAGCTCCTGATGATGGCCGGCCTGCACGATGACGCCGTCGTTCAGCACGAGAATCCTGTCTGCCCCGATCACGCTGGACAGGCGGTGCGCCAGGATCAGCGTGGTGCGTCCCCGCATCAGCCGGTCCAGCGCCTGCTGGATGATCGATTCATTCTCAGCATCGACCGAGGACAGTGCCTCATCCAGCACCAGGATCGGGGCGTCGCGCAGCAGGGCACGGGCGATCGCCAGACGCTGGCGCTGGCCGCCGGACAGGCGCGTGCCACGCTCCCCGATGATCGTGTGATAACCGTCCGGCAGGGCCACGATGAACGCGTGCGCATTGGCGGCCACGGCAGCGGCGATCACGTCAGCCTCGGTGGCGTCCGGCGCGCCCAGGCGCAGGTTTTCCTCGACGCTGCCGTGGAACAGGTAGGTGTCCTGGGAGACGACGGCGATCATGTCATGCAGCACCGCCGGATCGACGGTTTGCAGGTCGTGACCACCGATGCGGATGCGGCCGCCCTGGGGTGCGTACAGCCGGGTCAGCAGACGGATGATGGTGGATTTGCCCGCGCCGCTGGGTCCGACGACGCCGACACGCTCCCCCGCACCGATGGTAAAGGACAGACCAGCATAGGTCGCCCGGCGGCCGCCGGGATAGCCGAAACGCACCTGGTCGAAGACGATCCCGGGCGTCAGCGTCACCCGTCTGATACCTGGGGGCCTGATTTCCGACGGCACCTCGGCCGGGGTATCCAGCAGCGCGTTGATGCCGGCGGCGGCGGCCTGGCCGGTCATGCCCTGGTGCAGCACCGCGCGCAGGTCTCGCAGCGGGCGAAAGATCTCGGTGCCCGCCATCAGCACGATCAGCAGGGCCTCCAGACTCATGTCGCCGTGGCGGACCCGCCAGGCGCCCAATGCCAGCGCGGCGGCCGAACCAAGTGCGGTGCCCAGATCGGTAAAGCCGCGGGTCAGCACGTTCAGCGCCAGTACCCAGAAGGTGCTGTCCGACAGCGCACGCGCCTTTGCGGCCAGCATGCGGCCGTAGGCGGCGCTTTGGCCGAACGCTTTCAGCGTCGGCAGGCCCTGAACCGCATCGAGGAACTCCTCACCGAACGATTTGAATGCGGCCTGACGCGTGCGGGACGCGGCGGCGGTGCGCCGGTGCACGGTGGCGGGCAGAATCAGGGTGAACAGGGCGGCTGCCAGCATGACGGCGGCGACCGGGATATCCCACCAGGCGATGAAGGCGAAAATGGCAACCGGCGCGCAGACCGCGATCGTGACCTGCGGCAGATACTGGCCGAAGAACGATTGCAGTTGCTCCACCCCATCGACCATCGACAGCATCACGCCGCCGGTGCGTTCGGCACCGAACCAGGCGGGTCCGAGGGCGATGATCCTGTCAAACAGCCGTCCGCGGAGCACCGCCTGCACACGCGCGGCGGTGCGATGGGCGACCATGGCGCGCTGGTAGTCCAGCACGGCGCGCAGCAGGATCGCGGCGGCGGCGGCGCACAGCGGCGGCAGCAGGCGGGATGTCCCCTGGTTGCGAAAGACACCGGCGAGAAACTGGCCGAGGAAGACGAACCGCGCGATACCCACCACCAGCGCCGCCAGCCCAAGCCCGGCCGACCAGGCGATGCGGCCGCGCAGGCCGGCGGTCATGCGCCAGAGCTTGATGTCGAAATGCATAAGCGGATGCTGCCTGATGGGCGCGGCGACGTCGATATTCCCCGACGCCTCGCCTTGGGGGGCGGTGACCGTTTCGGCGATAGACCCCGGATCAAATTCGCCGGTTCTTCACATGGCCCGGAACGTCATCTGGCCTTCGGTTTGCATCGATGGCTCAGGACGTCAGGAGCCGAGCAGCAATGCTGATCGAGGCAGCACCCTACGAATACACGCTTGATCTGGACAAAGCCGCGCTGCTGATCATCGACATGCAGCGTGACTTCCTGGAATCCGGTGGATTTGGTGAGATGCTGGGCAATGATGTCTCGCAGCTCCGCCGCACCATCGAGCCCAACCGGGCCCTACTGACAGCCTGGCGCCAAGCCGGCGGCACGGTGATCCACACGCGGGAGGGGCACCGGCCAGACCTGGCTGACCTGCCGCCGGCGAAGAAGGTCCGTGGCCGGAGTACGACGACGATCGGCGATCCCGGCCCGATGGGGCGCATCCTGGTCCGGGGTGAACCAGGCCACGACATCATCCCGGAGCTGTATCCACGCGACGGGGAGCCGGTGATCGACAAGCCGGGAAAGGGCGCCTTCTTCGCCACCGACCTGCATGCGATCCTGCAGAACCGGGGCATCACGCAGCTTGTCGTGACCGGTGTCACGACCGAGGTGTGTGTCAACACCACGGTCCGCGAAGCCAATGACCGCGGCTATGACTGCCTGGTGGTGGCAGATTGCTGCGGTTCCTACTTCCCCGAATTCCATGCCATGGGGCTGCGGATGATCGCCGCGCAGGGCGGCATCTTCGGCTGGGTCACCGCGCTGGACAAGCTGCTGCCACAGCTGACCATGATGAGGCCAGCGGCAACCTGATCAGAATCGCGGCCGGCGGCGACCGTTGGCCAACCGGGCGCAGTCCAGCCGGGCGCAGTCCAATCGGGGGGAAAACGTTGCGCCATCAATGCAGCGACGCGACGGCGCCCTCCCGCTTATGGATGGCGAACCGTTCCACCATCGTTGCGCTTGCCTCATTCAGCCCCAGCACCTCCACGGGCCGTTGATAGCGCCGAGCCTTCATGACGACGCGGTCGAGGGCGGCAATGGCGGAGATGTCCCAGAAATGTGCAGCCGAGACATCGATGACGATCCGGTCGACCGGTTCGGTTACGTCGATTGAGTCGGCGAAGGTGCCGGCGGAGGCAAAGAAGATCTGGCCTTCCACCCGATAGGTCCGAAGTGTTCCGTCCGCCGACAGGGTGGATGTGACCCGGCTGAGACGGGACACCTTGCCCGCGAAGAAAACGCCGGAGAGGATCACACCGACGAGCACGCCCTTCGAGAGATCGCCGGTTGCGACAACCGTGACGACCGTCGCCAGCATGACCACCGAGGACTGCCACGGGTTGCTGCGTAGCCGACCCAGGGACTTCCAGGAGAACGTGTTGATCGAAACCATGATCATCACCGCCGTCAGGGCGGCAACCGGTACGATCGCCAACAGATTTTGCAGCACGACCAGCAGCACCAGCAGGAAGGCGCCGGCAATCAGCGTCGACAGCCGGCCTCGTCCGCCGGAAGTGACGTTGATCACCGATTGTCCGATCATTGCGCAGCCGCCCATGCCGCCAAAGACGGCTGAAACCATATTGGCGATGCCCTGACCGATGCACTCCCGGCTTTTGCCACTCGGCGTGTCGGTCATGTCATCGACGATTTGCGCGGTCAGCAGCGTCTCCAGCAATCCGACAGCGGCGAGCGTCAAGGCCACCGGCGCGATGACACTGAGCGTGTGCAGTGTGAACGGCACCTGCGGCAGCCCGAAGCTGGGCAGGGCCGAGGGCAGCTGGCCAAGGTCGGCGACGGTGCGGACATGGATGCCGGTGACAGCGGTGATGACCGTCAGCACGATGATGGCAACGAGGGGCGACGGCACGGCCCTGGTCAGGCGCGGGAAGCCGTAGATGATCAGCAGGCCGAGTGCGATGAGCCCGTAGGTGATGGTGGGCACGCCGATCAGCTGTGGAAGCTGGGCCAGGAAGATCAGGATAGCGAGTGCATTGACGAAGCCGGTCAGCACGGATTGCGAAACGAAGCGCATCAGCCGTCCCAGCTTCAGGA
>DAICYU010000282.1:3587-5920 GCA_027311485.1 Acetobacteraceae bacterium | reverse complement strand
ATCCGGCCAGCTCCGGCGCGTGCGACGGCGGGCGCGTCAGGTGAACGCGCAGCCCGCCTTCACGCCCATTGCCTTGAAGATCTTCGCCGCCGGGCAGAAGCCGGTCATGCTCGCCTGGAGCATGTTCAGTCCGACGAAGACCGTCAGAAGCAGCCACCATGGGCTGAACATCCAGGTCAGAACGGCACTGAGCAGGGTCATGATACCGGCGAATCCCAGTACTGCTTTATCGATAGACATCGGTTCGTCTCCCTTCAGGTTGCGTGTGTTGCCAGCGCGTCGCGCGTCCAGCGGACGATGGCGTCAGCGTTCATCGCGCCCGCGGTCTGGCCCGCGACGCGTCCGTTCTTGAACAGGAACATGGCTGGGATGCCGCGCACGCCCAGCCGGGCACAGGTGTCCTGCGCGGCATCCGCATCCAGCTTCAGCAGCCGGACATCGGGTTCCAGCATCGCCGCGGCCTGCTCGAACTGCGGCGCCATGGAGCGGCAGGGACCGCACCACGCCGCCCAGATATCGACCAGCACCGGGACGTCGTTGCGCTCAACATGCTTGTTGAACGTCGCCTCATTCACGGCCGCCGGGTGCCCGGCGAAAAGCGCCTGATGGCATTCGCCGCAGCGGGCCTGGGCCAGCCGGGGGGCCGGCACGCGGTTCACCGCGCTGCAATGCGGACAGACGACATGCGCGACATCAGCCATCCCAAAAACCTCCTTAATTGACTTCGCGCACAGCCGCACCACCGACCGCGGGCGCATATCAGCCAGCCTTGTGTGGTGGCTGGTGCCGCCGGGGCGGGGGTGCGGTCCCGCGCTGATCGTGGTTGACAATATATTCGATCCTTCGTAGATACGCAATATGGAAAGTAAATCCCGCCCCATTGATCCGGACCGCATGCAGGAAGCTGCCGACCAGGCCGCCGAACTCCTGAAGTCGCTGGGCAACCGCCACCGGCTGTTGGTGCTGTGCCAGTTGACGGACGGAGAGCGATCGGTCGGCGATCTCGCCGCCTTTCTGGGGCTGCGGGACTCGACCGTCTCGCAGCACCTGTCGCTGCTGCGTCGGGACGGGTTGGTAACCACACGGCGGGACGGGCAGACGATCCTGTATTCGATCGCCAGCACACCCGCCCGCCGCGTGCTGGAGACGCTGTTCGAGATTTTCTGCAAGCCGAACGCGCTATGCGCCGTGCCACGCGACGTGGACCAGGGTGCGGGCCAGGGCGCGAAACCGCAATGACCACCCGTTTCAACACCGGAGAATCACCATGACGGACGCAACCAAGATCCATGAACTGACCCCGAGCGAGGTCCACAGCGCGATGCAGCGCCGGGAGATCGTGTTGATCGACGTCCGGGAGCCGCAGGAATACGTCACGGAGCGGATTCACGGCGCCCTGCTGTTCCCGCTGTCCACCTTCGACGCGGCGGCGCTGCCGACGGGCGGCCGACCGATCGTGCTGCATTGCGGCTCTGGCAAGCGTTCGGCGATGGCCGTGGCCAAGTGCCTGGATGCCGGCGTGCCGGTGAATACGCACATGAAGGGCGGTATCCAGGCGTGGCGGCACGCGCACTATCCCACCGTGACAATCGATCCCGCCACCGGCGCCGTCGTCGACAAACGCTGACGGCGGCAGGCGGGGGGCTGGAACATGCGGATCAATCGTCATCTTCTGCTGGCTGTTGCCAGCCTCATGCTGGGCGCTACGGCGGCGCGGGCCGGAACCACGTTCACCGTCCGCAGCGCCGAAATCGCCGACCGGAAAGCCGTGTTTGCCACGGTGGAAAGCCCAAATGTCGTGCCCGCGCGCACGCGGATCGGCGGCACTATCGCCAGCCTGTCCGTCCGCCAGGGCGACGTGGTGACGGCGGGGCAGGTCATCGCCACCGTCGTCGATGAAAAGCTGCTGCTGCAGATCAATTCGCTGGACGCGCAGATCGCCGGCCTGAAGTCCACGCTGGATCAGGCCAACACCGACCTGGCGCGGGCCGAGACGCTGTTCCGCCAGGGGGTCGGGCCGCGGACCACAATGGACCAGGCCCGCACGGCGGTGGAGGTCGCCAACGCGGCGCTGCGCGCCCGCACCGCCGAACGGGCGGTGGCACAACAGAACCTGGATGAAGGGAAGGTGCTGGCGCCGCTGGCCGGGCGGGTGCTGACCGTGCCGCTGACCAAGGGGTCGGTGGTGCTGAACGGCGACACCATCGCCACGGTGGGTGAGCAGCCGTTCCTGCTGCGCCTGCGCATCCCCGAACGGCACGCGCTGTTCCTGAAGGCCGGTGACACGGTCCGGCTGGCACCGCGCCAGTTGGGCGCCGAGCAGGCGACGACTG
>DAICYU010000282.1:0-3577 GCA_027311485.1 Acetobacteraceae bacterium | reverse complement strand
TTACCCGCAGATTGAGGAAGGCCGCGTCGTGGCGGACGCCAGGGTCGCCGACCTGGGTGCCTACTTCGTCGGCGACCGCATCCTGGTGACGATCAACGCCGGCACGCGGTCCGGCTTCATCGTGCCGGAGAGCCTGATCGAAACCCGGTTCGGCCTGGACTATGTGCGGCTGCAGCAGCCTGGCGGCGCTGTCGTCGAAACGCCTGTGCAACGCGGCGAGGAGCATCCCTCGGCGACGCTCCCGGACGGAATCGAGATCCTGTCGGGCGTGCATCCCGGCGACGTGCTGGTGCAGCCATGATCATCGGACCGAAGCCGGTCCCGCTGCCGGAAGGCCGGGCGCTCGCCCGGAAACACCCATGAATCTTGGCCTTTCCGGTCGGCTGACGCGGGCGACGATCCGCTCGCCGCTGACGCCGCTGTTCCTGCTGGCTGCGCTCGCCGCCGGGCTGATCGCGCTGCTGACCATACCGCGGGAGGAAGAGCCGCAGATCAGCGTGCCGATGGTCGATGTCGTTGTGCAGGCGAACGGACTGCGCGCGGCCGATGCGGCGGAAATGGTGACGAAGCCGCTGGAAGCGATCGTCAAGGCGATCCCCGGCGTCGAGCATGTGTACAGCCAGACGCAGGACGATCAGGTCGCCGTCACGGTGCGCTTCAACGTCGGCACCAATGAGGACGACGCGGTGGTGCGGGTCAATGACAAGATCCGCGCCAACATGGACAAGATCCCGATCGGCATCCCGGAACCGATGATTGTCGGCCATGGGATCAACGATGTCGCGGTGGTGGTGCTGACCCTGTCGCCGCAGCCGGCGGCGGCGTCCCGCTGGACCGACAAGGACCTGTACGACCTGGCCGGCAAGCTGCGCACCGAGCTGATCAAGACCGACAACATCGGCACCAGCTATATCGTCGGCACCGGGCCGGAGGAAATCCGCGTCGAGCCCGACCCGGAGAAGCTGTCCCTGTTTGGCGTGACGCTGCAACAGCTGATCGGCAAGGTGCGTGACGCGAACCGGGAGTTCGTGGCGGGTGCGGTACGTGATGCCGGCCAGATGCGCACCCTCGCCGCCGGGCAGACGTTGCGCGGCGTGCCGGATATCGGCCTGCTGCTGGTCACCACGCGCGACGGCCGGCCGGTCTATGTCCGCGACATCGCCAAGGTGGTGATCGGTCCGAGCACCGCCGAAGACCGGGTCTGGAACCTGACGCCGACTGTGCACGGGTCCACCCCGGGCTGGGACCGGGTGCCGGCGGTCAGCCTGGCGCTGGCGAAGCGGGCGAACTCGAACGCCGTGGTGGTGTCGCACGATATCCTGCAACGGGTGGAGACGCTGCGCGGCCGGCTGATTCCCTCCGATATCCGCGTTCAGGTGACGCGCGACTACGGCAAGACCGCGAACGACAAGGCGAATGAGCTGCTGTTCCACCTCGGCCTCGCCACCGTGTCGATCGTCGTGCTGATCGCCTTTGCGGTCGGCTGGCGTGAAGCCGTCGTCACCCTGGTCGTCATTCCCACCACAATCCTCCTGACGCTCTTTTCCGCCCGGCTGATGGGCTACACGATCAACCGCGTCAGCCTGTTCGCGCTGATCTTCGCCATCGGCATCCTGGTGGACGATGCGATCGTGGTGCTGGAGAACATTGCGCGGCACTGGGCGATGAAGGACGGGCGTGGCCGCATGCGCGCGGCGGTCGAGGCGGTGGCCGAAGTCGGCAATCCGACCGTCGTGGCGACGCTGACGGTGGTGACGGCGCTGCTGCCGATGCTGTTCGTCTCCGGGCTGATGGGGCCGTACATGGCGCCGATCCCGGCGAATGCGTCGGCTGCCATGGTGTTCTCGTTCATTGTGGCGATGGTCGTTGCCCCGTGGCTGCTGTGCCGCCTGCATCCGCGGCCGGGCGGTGAGGCGGAGCTGGAGCAGGAGCTGGAATGGGCCCCGGCGACCGGGGCCACCGTCGCGCAGGCCGAATCCCATCACGGCGGACGGCTCGGCCGGATCTATCTGGCGGTGGCAACGCCGCTGCTGCGCACCCGGGCGCGGGCCTGGGCGTTCCTGATTATCGTCGGCGTCGCCACCGTCGCCGCCTGTGCGCTGTTCTACACCGAGGCCGGCACGGTGAAGCTGCTGCCGTTCGACAACAAGTCCGAGCTGTCGATCGTGCTGGGCCTGCCCGAGGGCAGCGCGCTGGAGGATACCGAGCGAACCCTGTTCGCCGCCGCCGACATCGTACGTGGCTTGCCCGAGGTGGTTTCGGTGCAGGCCTATGCCGGCACCGCCGCGCCCTACAACTTCAATGGCCTGGTGCGGCATTACTATATGCGCCAGTCGCCCGAACTGGGTGAGTTGCAGATCAACCTGACCGACAAGGCCGACCGCGACCGTAACAGCCATGCCATCGCCCTGGATCTGCGCCAGCGGCTGCATGCGCTGAGCCTGCCCAAGGGCACCACGCTGCAGGTGACGGAAGTGCCGCCGGGGCCGCCGGTGCTGGCAACGCTGCTGGCCGAAATCTATGGCCCGGACGAACAGACCCGGCTGGCGGTGTCCGAGGAGGTGAAGAAGCTGTTCCGCTCGGTGCCGTACATCGTCGATGTCGCCGACTCCTACGGTCATCCGCGGCCGCGGACCCGCATCAGCATCGACCAGGACCAACTGGAGTATTTCGGCGTCGAGCAGAGCGATGTGTACGACACCATCCAGTCATTGTTCGGCGGCCTGCCCGTTGGCTACTCGCATCGCGGCACCGAGCGTGACCCGATCGAAATCCGCATCGGGCTGCCCAAGCGCGACCTGACCTGGGACCAGCGCCTGGCATCCACCCCGGTGCCCGCCAACACGCTGCCGGGCAGCAAGACGGTGGTGGAGCTGGGGGAGGTGGTGCATGCCAGCCGCGAACTGGGATCACGCGTGCTGTTCCGTCGCGACGGGCACTTTGCCGACATGGTGATGGCCGAACTGGCCGGCGAGTACGAGGCGCCGATCTACGGGATGCTGGCGGTGGACAAGGCCGTGGCGGCGCATGACTGGGGCAAGCTGCCGAAGCCGGTGATCAGCTTCCGCGGGCAGCCGGACGATGAGAGCCGTCCGACCCTGCTGTGGGACGGGGAGTGGGAGATCACCTATGTCACGTTCCGCGACATGGGGGCCGCCTTCATGGTGGCGCTGCTGGGCATCTACGTCCTGGTGGTGGCGCAGTTCCACAGCTTCAAGCTGCCGCTGGTCATCCTGACGCCGGTTCCGCTGACGCTGATCGGCATCGTGCTGGGGCACTGGCTGTTCCACGCGCCGTTCACCGCCACATCGATGATCGGCTTCATCGCGCTGGCCGGGATCATCGTGCGCAACTCCATCCTGCTGGTCGATTTCGTGCGGCATGGCGGTGGCCATGGGGAAACGCTGCGTCAGGTGCTGCTGAACGCCGGCGCCATCCGCTTCAAGCCGATCCTGCTGACGGCGCTGTCAGCGATGATCGGGGCGGCGACGATCCTGTCCGACCCGATCTTCCAGGGGCTGGCTATTTCGTTGCTGTTCGGGCTGGCGTCATCGACCCTGCTGACGGTGCTGGTGAT
>DAICYU010000281.1 GCA_027311485.1 Acetobacteraceae bacterium | reverse complement strand
CTAACCGATATCCGTGGTATTGAACCGCCTTTGGTGAACCGGCGGTAAAGCATGCATCTGCTGACGTACCATGTGCCGTTTATGCTGTCCGGCTTCATCGTCGGGCTGCTCATTGGGCAGACCGGCATGGGCGGCGGTTCATTGATGACGCCGCTGCTGATGCTGGTCTTCGGCGTGCACCCCGCCACCGCGGTCGGCACCGACCTGCTATACGCCTCGGCAACGAAAACCGTCGGCACGCTGGTGCACGGCATGAACCACACCATCGACTGGCGGATCACTCGCCGGCTGGCAACCGGCAGCATCCCCGCCACCCTGCTCACGATGCTGGCCATGTCCCGCTACAATCTCGGCAACCCCGGCAGCGGACACATCGTCTCGTTCGTGCTTGGGATCATGCTGGTGCTCACCGCCCTGTCGCTGATCTTCCGCCAACGCTTCCTGACACTTGTCGGCACAGTTCTCGCCCGCATCTCGCCCAGGCAGGCCAGGCGCCTGACCATCCTGACCGGCGCCATCATGGGCGTACTCGTCACCGTATCGTCGGTCGGCGCCGGCGCGCTGGGCGTCACCGCGCTGCTGCTGCTGTATCCCGGCGTGCCCATGGCGGTGATCGTCGGCTCCGACATCGCCCACGCCGTTCCCCTCACCCTCCTTGCCGGCATCGGCCATTGGTGGCTCGGCTCGGTTGACTGGCCGATGCTGGCGGCGCTGCTCAGCGGCTCCATCCCCGGTATCATCCTGGGCAGCTATCTGTCGGCCCATATCCCCGAGGCCGTGCTGCGGCCGATCCTGGCCGCGACACTGGTTATCGTGGGCGGGCGCCTGGTGTACTGACGCGCGGGGCGGCCGAACCGGGCGTGAACCCCAAGCCCGCTAAGCCGGCGCGAACAACCGCGAGTCGTCGGCGTCGCTGACCGCCGCCGCCGGTTCGATCACGCCCTGGAACGCCGCATCGCGCTGCAACACCGGCAGCACCTGCTCCGCGAACAGCCGCATGTTCAGTTCCGCCAGATGATGCGGCATGCTGCCGAAGGAGAATTCGGTGACGAGGTGATCCATCCCGGTCAGCCGGCGCAGCTCCGCCACCTGCTGGATACAGTCATCCGGTGTGCCGACGATCTGGATGCTGACATAGAAGTCCGTCGCCTTTGACCGGAAGGTTTCGTCCTTCATCTTGGTGTAAGTCTTCGCCAGCTTGCCGTAACTCTCGTACCCCTTCACCGAACCCAGGTGTCCGTCCGAGAAATGGTAGTGGTTGTCGATGGAATCCCATTTCTCACTGAGGTAGCACATAGCCCAGTCCCGTGCCTCCTCCCGCGTCGGCGCACATGCGACGTTGGTCAGGATGATCGGCGGCCGTGGCGTATGGCCGACGCTCTTGACCATCGCCCGGTAGCGGATCACGTCCTCGGCCGCTTTCGGCCATTCGTTCTGCATCACGATCAGCAGCCCGAAGCCCAGGTTGGCCATCACCTCGGCCGATTCCGGGCTGACCGAGGACGCGTAGAACCGCTGTTCCGGATGCGAAATCGGCCGCGGGCGGATGGCGATCCGGGGAATCTTGTAGAATTCCCCGTCCCACTCGAACGAGTCATGCGTCAGGGCGTGGATGATCAGCTTCGCGGCCTCGGTGAAGCGCGGGCGCGCTTCCTCCATCGGGATGCGAAAGCCGGCATACTCGATGCTCGCGGCGCCACGGCCAAACCCCATCAGCGTGCGCCCGCCGCTGATGACGTCCAGCAGCGCGATCTGCTCCGCCACCCGGATCGGATCGTGCCAGGGCAGCACGACGACACAGGTGCCCAGCGTGATCCGCTTCGTCCGCCCGGCGTAGTAGCTGAGCAGTTGCAGCGGCGCCGGCGACATCGAATAGCCGGTGAAGTGGTGTTCCAGCGCGAACAGCGAGTCGAACCCCAGCGGTTCCGCCAGGTCGCCCAGGGTCATGTGCTCGGTGTAGAGCGCCACGTCCGGGCGGTCGGGCTGTGCCAGGATGCTCAGGGCTGTGCCAACCTTCATTGCACGCCTCCCATGTTACTTGCTCATCGCGTTACCTGGTCATCGCTTTACTTAGTGCCCACGCGACTCGATGACCGTGTAACTTGATGGCCTGCGACTTGACGCCCCTGCTACTTGATGGGCGAGAATGACGCCGGCATGACCAGCTTGTTTTCCTGCTTCAGCATGCTGCCGGCGGGCGAGCCACCCGGCGGCCAGATGCCGCGTGCAACGGCTTCACCGCGGATGCGCTGGCGTTCGCCGGCATCCTTGTAGGCCCAGATATGCACCCATTTGTTCAAGGCACCGAGTTCGGTGTACCAGGCACCGACCAGGGGGGAGAGCTTCACCCGCTCCTCGATTTTGCCCTTCCAGCGGTCGATCATGCCCGGCAAGGCGCCCGGGGCCAGAGTGTAGCTGCGAATTTCGAACAGCGGGCCGATATCCCGCGGCTCCAGCGGTGGTGAGAACGGCGCCGGCAGCAGGATTTCGCTTTCCATCGACACGATGAATTCCTGGATCGGCGGCGGCCACACGCCGGTCTTCACCGACTCGGTGCGCGTTTCGATGCGGTGCTGGAAGCTCTCATAAGGCCACACGTGAATGATCTGGTTCAGCGGCCCGACTTCGGTGTGCCAGAACGCACCCAGCTTGGACAGTTGCTCGCGTTTCGGCAGGGCGTCGCCGAAGCGTTTCTCCACCTCGGCCACCGAGCCGGGCTGCAATTGATAGGTGCGAACTTCAATGATCATCGCGCTTCCTCCTGGTTGCCGGTCAGGCTAACCCGAGGCGCTGAATTTGTCACACCGTCGCCCGCCGAACCGCCTGCGCATCACCGCGCAGGCGGAAGCGTCGATGCGACGCGATCAATGCTGCCCGGGTTTCGCCTTGTCGGAGGACGTCTTTTCCACATTCTCTGCCCCCGCCCGGGTGCCGCCGAACCGATCGGCGCCGTGCGCGTCGGGCGCGTCCGGCTTCTTGTGATTGCCGGTGTTCTGCTGCGTTTCCGTGTGCTGCACGGTGCTTTCCGAGTGCGGCTGTTTCATGCGTTCCACTCCTGCTGTCATCACCAGAACGCTTCGGCAAGGCTTTGGTTCAGCCTGCAGGGATAACCTCGCTTGGCTTCAGCCCGCGCGCCAGCAGATGGCACGCCGCCGCATGGCCCGAGCCAACGGCCGTCAGCGCCGGCTCCACGCTCCGGCACACCGGCATCACATGCGGGCAGCGCGTATGGAACCGGCAGCCTGACGGAGGCGCCAGGGCGGTCGGCACGTCGCCGGCCAGCCGAACGTCGCGGCTACGTGACGGTTTGCGGCGCGAAGGATGGGTGATGGGCACCGATGCCAGCAGCGCCTGCGTGTAGGGATGCAGCGGTGCGGCGTACAGCGACCGCTTGTCGCCGACCTCCACCACCTTCCCCAGGTACATCACCGCCACCCGGTTGGAGATGTGCTTCACCACCCCCAGGTCGTGCGCGATGAACAGATAGGTCAACCCCAGTTCCGACTGCAGATCGGACAACAGGTTGACGATTTGTGCCTGCACAGAAACGTCCAGCGCCGAGACCGGCTCATCGCACACCACCAGCCGCGGGCGCAGGATCAGTGCGCGCGCGATGCCGATCCGCTGCCGCTGTCCGCCGGAGAATTCATGCGGATACCGGTGCAGCGCGCCGTCCGGCAACCCGACCCTGTCGAGCATTTGCCGCACCCGCAGCCGCGTCGGCGCGTCCGGCCGAGCGCCGTGGATCAGCAGGGGCTCCAGCACCGTGTCCTCGACCGACATGCGTGGATTGAGCGATCCGAACGGGTCCTGGAAAATGATCTGCATCATCCGCCGCACCGCCCGCAGCGGCTTCGGCTTCAGGCCGGTGATGTCGGTGCCGTCGAACATCACCCGCCCGCTGGTGGCCGGCAACAGCCGGATCAGCAGCCGCCCCAGCGTCGATTTGCCACAGCCGGACTCGCCGACCAGGCCCAGGGTCTCGCCCGGCTCGATGGACAGGTCCACACCATCGACGGCGCGCAGCACAGGCCCGCTTCGGCGCAGGAATCCGCCGGACGCCACGTCAAAATGCTTCGTCAAGCCGCTCGCCTGCAGCAGCGCCGACATCAGGCGGGTTCCCCCACCCGGATGCAGGCCGCTGCATGGTCGGCGACGAAGTGGCGCAACGCCGGCACCGCGTCCGCGCACGCCGGCACCGCCTGCGCGCACCTGGCTGAAAACCGGCAGCCCGGCGGTCGCCGTGACGGCTCCGGCAGGCTGCCGGGGATAGCGATCAGCCGGTCCTGCTCCTGATCCAGCGTCGGCACGCAGGACAGCAGGCCGGCGGTATAGGGATGCAGCGGCTGATCGAACAACCGCGTGACCGGAGCCTGCTCAACGACACGCCCGGCATACATCACCATCACCCGGTCGGCGGTTTCGGCGATGACGCCCATATTGTGCGTGATCATCATGATCGCCATGCCGAACTCATCGCGCAGGTCCAGCAGCAGGTCGAGTATCTGCGCCTGTATGGTCACATCCAGCGCCGTCGTCGGTTCATCGGCGATCAGCAGCCGCGGCCGGCACACCAGCGCGATCGCCAGCATCACCCGTTGCCGCTGCCCGCCGGACAGCTGATGCGGATAATCCGCCATCCGCCTTCCCGCCGACGGGATCCCCACCCGTTCCAGCATCGCCACCGCTCGGCCGTAGCACGCGGCCCGGGACAGGCGTTCATGCGCGTGGATCGTCTCCATCACCTGCTCACCGATGGTGAACACCGGGTTCAGGGAGGTCATCGGCTCCTGGAACACCATCGCCAGGCCCGGCCCGCGCAGGCGTTGCATCGCCCGGTCCGGCAAGCCCAGCAAATCCTGCCCGTCGAACCGGATGCCGCCCTGGCTGATCCGCGCCGCCGGCCGAGGCAGCAACCCCATGACGGCCAGCGCCGTGACGCTCTTGCCGCTGCCGGATTCACCGACAATGCCCAGGATTTCGCCCTGGTTCAGGTCGAATGACACATCCTCGACCGCGGTGACCGCGCCGCCGCCGGTCTGGAACGTCGTCGTCAGGTTGCGGACCTCCAGCAGGCTCATTGCTGGATCCTCAGCCGCGGGTCCAGTACGTCGCGCAGCCCGTCGCCGAGGAGATTAAGGCCCAGCACCGTCATCATCAGCGCCGCGCCCGGAATGGCGATGATCCAGGGGGCATCGGTCATGTACTGCCGGCCCTCGGCCATGATATTGCCCCAGGTCGGCGTCGGCGGCACCGCCCCCACGCCCAGGAAGGACAACGTCGCCTCGGTCAGCACCGCATAGGCGAACAGGAATGAAAGCTGCACGATCAGCGGCGCCATCGCATTGGGCAGGATGTGCCGGCGCAGGATGCGCCAGTGCCCGGCGCCGGCGGCCAGCGCCGCCTGCACATACTCCATCTCCCGCAGGACAATGACCGAGGAGCGGACGATCCGTGCCGTGCGCGGCGTATAGACAATCGCCAGGGCGATGATCACGTCGTTGACTGACGGCCCCAACACCGCCGTGACCGCGATCGCCAGCAGCACCGCCGGGAACGCCATCAGCGCGTCGTTGATCCGCATCAGCACGTTGTCCAGCCGGCGGAAATACCCCGCCGCCGCGCCAATGGCTGTGCCCAGCACGGCGTTAATCGCCACCACCGCGCCGCCGATCAACATGGACAGCTGCGCCCCCCAAATCACCCGGGACCAGAGCGACCGGCCGAAATTATCCGTCCCGAACAGGAACGCCCGGCTTGGCGGCTGAAAGCGGAACCGCATCGCCAGCCGGTTCGGATCAACCGGCGCGATCACCGGCGCCAGCAGCCCCAGCAGCAGCACGCTGCCGAACAGCACGCAGCCCAACAGGAACAGCCGGTGATGCAGCAGCCGCCACAGCAGCGTCCGCGGCGCGGACCGCCGGTC
>DAICYU010000280.1 GCA_027311485.1 Acetobacteraceae bacterium | reverse complement strand
TCCCTGGTGGCGTGGCGGGACGCGGCGGCGAAGGTCGGGCTGACGGCGCGTACCACGGTGCTGTGCTGCTACCATTCCGAGCCAGGCTTCGTGCAGGCAACGGCGGCGCTGGTGGCGGCGGCATACGACAAGGCGCGCGCCACCTTGCCGCCGGACATACGGCTGCGCGTGCTGTTCTCGGCGCATGGCCTGCCGGAGATCATCATCAAGCAGGGCGACCCGTATCAGTGGCAGGTGGAACAAACGGTCGCGTCGGTCGTGGCGGCCTGGGGCGCCACCGTCGATCATACCGTCTGCTACCAGTCCCGCGCCACGCCGCAGAAGTGGATCGGCCCCAGCACGGATGAGGAGGTCGAGCGCGCGGCGAAGGACAAGGTGGCGTTGCTGGTGGTGCCGATCGCCTTTGTCTCGGAACACAGCGAAACCCTGGTCGAGCTGGATGTCGAATACCGGGAGCTGGCGGAGCGGCTGGAAGTGCCGGGGTATTTCCGCGTGCCGACACAGAACGCGGATGCCGGCTTCATCGCCGCCCTGGCCGGTCTGGTGCGGCGGTCCGTCACCTGTGGCCCCGGGCTGTGCAGCAGCGTCGATGGACAGGTCTGCACCCAGGAACACACCGGCTGTCCGTTCCATATTAAACGCCGTCTCGCTTCCGGCTGAACACAACGCCGGGTTCGGCGTTGTCTAGGACGCGACCCGCCCGCTCCGGCAAGGATGACGGCCGGGTCGCTCCTTGCCGTGGTGGCAACGGGCGTCAGTCAGGCCGGAGAGCAAGTAGCCATGCAAATCGATCACATTGTCGTCCTTATGATGGAAAACAATGGGTTCGACCGCATGCTGGGCTGGATGGGCGCGCTTGACCGCGACATCGACGGGGTCGATCCCAACCATCCACGTTCCAATCCCGACGATGTCGACGGCGGGCTCGTGTTCCAGCGGGAGACACGAACGCGCAACATCGAGCGCGATCCGCTCCATTATCTTCCCAACGCCCTGGCTCAACATGATGGCGGCACCAATCAGGGATTCGTGAGCGACTACGCGCGGATGCATCCGAATGCGACGCCGGAGGAGCGGCAGGAGATCATGGGGTGGTATCCGCGCGGGTTCCTGCCGGCCTTGCATACGCTGGCGGAACATGGCGTGGTGTTCGACCGTTGGTTTGCCTCGATGATGGGGCCGACCTGGATGAACCGGCTGTTCGTGCACAGCGGCACATCCCTGGGGCACGTCGCCGAACCCAGCGGCCTGTTCAACTCCCACCTGCACAGCTACAACGAACGCACGTTGTACGATGAACTGGGCGACGCGGGCGTGCCCTGGCGCATCTACTTCGGCGATGTGCCGCAGTCCCTGGTGATGACGCGGCAATGGCACCACCTGGACCAGTATCGCGCCTTCCGGCACTGGGAGGAGGATGTGGCGGCGGGTGATCTGCCGGCCTACAGCTTCATCGAGCCGACCTATTTCGGCCCCGGCCAGAACGACCAGCATCCCCCGCACGACGTCATGCGCGGCGACGAACTGATTGCGAAAGTCTACAACCCGCTGCGCGCCAACCCGGCGCTGTTCGAGCGCACGCTGCTGATCGTGCTATATGATGAGCATGGCGGCTTCTTCGATCACGTGCCGCCACCGCCGACGGTCGCGCCGGACGACCATACGGAACATTACAAGTTCGACCGGCTGGGCTTCCGGGTGCCGGCGATCTTCGTGTCGCCATGGCTTGATCCGGGCGTGGCGCATACCGTATGCGATCACACCAGCATGCTGAAGATGGCCGCCAACAAATGGCCCGGCGTCAAGCCGCTCGGCCGGCGGGCGCAGCAAGCCAATGACCCATTGGCGGACCTGTCGTGGCGCGGCACGCCCCGGACCGACCTGCCGGAGGCACCGGTCGCCCCGGACATCCAGCCGGCGCGCATCCTGCCGGGACTACCGGGCTTCAAGGCGTCCTTGTTCGGGCTGAGCCACCATCTGGAACGGATGATCGACCATGCCGGTCACCGCGGCGCCCTGATGGCACGGGCGCATGAGGCGCTGGACGACAGCATGAGCCAGGCGAAACTGGCCACTGACCGGGTCGAGACGTTCATGGAAGAACGGCTGCCCGGCTCGGGCCTGCTGCACACGATCAAGCGGACACTGCACCTGGGCGATTGAGGACGGCGCCGACGGGTTGGGGCATCACCACCCAGGTTCCCTTCGTTGCCCTGCGACACGCGAACTGGAAGTGGGGCCGAGACGAGGCGTTCTGCCGCAAACATCCTGGAACATGACCAAAAACTCAGCCGTTAGCAGAAGATTTGCCCTCAGGCCTCATCAAACGGCAGGCCCACATAGTTTTCCGCCAACGCGCGCGCCTGTGGTTCCAGCGTGCGGACAAGATCGAGATCGGCAAAATGGATGCGGCGCTCGAACGCAGTTTCATGTTCGTTGTTATGAAGCATCGTTGTCATGTACCAGGAAAACCGTTCGGCTTTCCAGACCCGGCGCAGACAGGTGGCGGTGTAACGATCCAGCAGGCTGCCGTCGTTGCGACGATAAGATGCCTCCAGCGCGCGGGCCAGCACCAGCACGTCGGCAACCGCCAGATTCAGGCCCTTGGCGCCGGTCGGCGGCACGATATGGGCGGCATCGCCGGCGATGAACAGGCGGCCATACTGCATCGGGTCACAGACGAAGGACCGCAGGGAGACGATGCCCTTCTGGAAGATCGGGCCTTCGCGCAACTGCCAGCCGTCATCGACGTCCAGGCGGTCGTGCAACTGGCCCCAGATGCGTTCGTCCGACCACGCGGCGATATCGTCCGCCGGGTCGCACTGTATATACATCCGCTGCACGTCCGGGGTGCGGGTGCTCAGCAGCGCGAAGCCATCCTGCTGGTTGGCATAGATCAGCTCATGCCAGGACAGCGGCGCGCGGGTCAGGATGCCAAGCCAGCCGAACGGATAGATCTTCTGGTATTCAGTGCGGGCGGCGGCCGGGATCGCCTGCCGGCCGAGGCCATGGAATCCATCGGCGGCAACGACGTAATCGCAGGCGATCGTGTCCGCCCCATCCATATCGAAGTCGATGCTCGGCCGGTCAGAGTCGATGCCGTTGATGGCCAGGCAACGGGCGCCGAACAGGATCTGGCCGCCCTGCCCCAGCCGGCCGGCGATCAGGTCCTTCAGCACCTCATGCTGCGGATAGACGGTGATGCGCTTGCCGCCGGTCAGCCCGGTGATATCGACGTGGTGGCGCTGGCGATTCCACTGCAGCGTAATGCCGTCGTGGAAATGGGCTTCGCGCGCAACCCGTTCACCGATGCCCAGGTCATGCATCAGTTGTACTACCCAATGCTCCAGCACCCCGGCGCGCAGGGTTTGCTCCACATCCTGGCGGCTGCGTGATTCCAGGATGATCGATTCGATACCGGCCTGATGCAGCAGGTGCGCCAGGAACAGGCCGGCGGGGCCGGCGCCGATGATGCCGACCTGCGTGCGCAGCGTCATGACGGATTGCTCGGCGCCGCTTCGGCCACCGCCACGGCGGCATCCAGTTTCAGGATGCGCACGGCGTTCTTGTAGAACAGCTTTTCAATGACGCCGGGCTTGAATCCCTCCATTTCCCATTCATCGCAGCACTGCCCGGCGCTCCAGCCCGGATAGTCGGACCCGAACATCACCTTGTCCTGCAGGCGGCGCTGCATGTCATGTTTCAGCGGCGCCGGCACGTATTTCGGCCCCCAGCCGGAGATGTCGATCGAGACGTTGGCCTTGTGGATGGCGACGGCGATCAGTTCCTCGGTCCACGGCCAGCCGGGGTGGGCGGCGACGATGTTCAGGCGCGGAAAATCGGCGGCGACGTCGTCCAGATTGGGGATCGGGCGGGCATGGCCGAGCTTGAAGCCAAGGCCGCCGGGTTCGCCGGCGCCGATGGCGGTGGTGCCGCAATGGATCAGCACCGGTGCGCCCAACGACTGCAGCAGGTCCCAGATCGGGTAGAACTGGCGGTCGTTGGGAGAGAAACCCTGCACCGGCGGCTGGTATTTTACCCCCATCAAGCCGAGGTCCTTGATGGCGTGCTCGATTTCCTCCAGCCCTTTGCGGCCGCGCCAGGGATCGACCATCGCCCAGCCGGGCAGGAACACATCCGGATAGGCCTTGCACAGCGCCGCCAACTGATCGTTGGCATACACCCCGCCACCGGCGCCGTGCTCCGCATCCCAGGCGATCGGGATGGCGAGCGTATCGTCACGGCGGAAATCGTCGGCGATCTGGCTGTCGGGCCGCGCCTCAAACTTGCCCTTGAACATGCGCTGCGCCGCCGGGATGAACGGCATGCTGGCCTCCACATAGGCCGGGTTCATCGGATGGACGTGGACATCGATGGCGCGCACGACGTTTGTTCTCCCTGTCAGGCGAGGATGCCGGGCAATGATGCCTCCCAGCTTTCCTGTGCTGCGGTGATGGTGGCACGATCCGCGATCAGCACAAGCCTGGATCGGTGATCCGCCGTCGGCCAGGCATCGAGCTGCACCGGGGCGTTCAGCACATGGTGGATGCCGTGGATCACCACCGGGCCGGCGGTGCCGTCGATGTTCAGCATGCCCTTCAGCCGCAGCAACGCCTGGGCGTGCGGCAGGCGGATGCCGCGCAGCCAGTCGTCGAAGGGGCGCCAGCGCAATGGGCGATCCGCGGTCAGGGTGATGGTGGCGTGGGCCGACAGATGGCCGCTGCTGCCGTCGTCCGCCAGCAGCACAGATCGGCGGGTCGGCGGCGCCGCCGGATCGAAGAAATCGGCGGGAAACAGGCTGGCCGCATCGACTGCGCCGAACGGCGCGGGCAGGATGTCGGCGGATGAATTGATGCCGGACAGCAGTGCCGGCAACGGGCCAGGCGGTGCGACGTCGGTCTTGGTCAGGACCAGATGGTCGGCCAGGGCGACCTGCTTCCGCGTCTCGGGATGGCGGGCGAGTTGCTGTTCGCCGAATTGCGCGTCGACCGTGGCGATGATGGACGACAGGCGCAGGCCGCGCGCCATGACGGGGTTGCGCAGGATCGCCTGGGCGATCGGCGCGGGGTCGGACAGGCCCGACGGCTCGATAATCAGGCGCTTGAAGCGAGGCAGCGCGCCGGCTTCGCGCCGGCTGAACAGGCGCATCACCGCGTCTTCCATGTCGCCGGACAGGTTGCAGCACAGGCAGCCATTGGCCATGACGACGGTGCGGTCCTGCCCATGGTCGATCAGGTCGCGGTCGAGCGGCACGTCACCGAATTCATTGACCGCGACGGCGGTGCCAGAGAGGCGCGGGTCGCGCAGCAGCGCGTTGACCAGTGTCGTCTTGCCGCTGCCCAGAAAACCGCTGAGCAGCGCGACCGGCATACGGGCGCGATCTGCGTCCTGGGTCAGGAACGGCGGCGGACGATCCCCTGTCGCGATGTGCGATCGCTTCATGCGCCGGTTTAACCCAGCAGCCGGAAGGCGGGCAATATCGGGGCGGCGGCGCCTGTATGCTGGCCGGCAACGGCATCGCCCACACGGCTACCCAAGCGCGTGGAACGCGCGTTACCATAGTTCAGCCGCGGCGGCGGGCCGCGTAGGGTACCGCCTGTGTGGAGCACCGCCTATGTGGAGCGCCGTCTATAAGCGCGCCGGGCGACCCGCCGGGCAGAACCGTGTCAAACGGACGGGCGGCTGCGGATGGCGTCGTCGATCTTGCGCGCCAGAAACTGCCCGTCGCTGGTATCCGCAAGCAGCTTGCCATCCTCCACCACCACCTTGCCGCGCTGGACGGTCATGCTCGGCCAGGCGGCGACGTTCCATCCCTCCCACGGCGTATAGTCGGTTTCGTGCAGACCTTCTTTCCGGATCGGACCGCCGCGTCCGGGGTCGAGCAGCACGATATCCGCATCCGAGCCAACGGCGAGCGCGCCCTTGCGCGGATA
>DAICYU010000027.1 GCA_027311485.1 Acetobacteraceae bacterium | reverse complement strand
ATCGGACTTTCCAGTGCAGGCTGTATTTATATTTGTGATGTGAGGCGATTTTGTTGCCGACAGCGAAATGCCGGCCAGTCGCCAGTCCGCGGCGGCCTTCGCGCGCGGAAAGCCACGCGCGGAAAGCCACGCGCGGAAAGCCACTGGCCACCAACCGCACGGGAGCCGGAGATGTCCATCGGATTCCAACCCGCCGACGACCACATACTGGTCCGCCTGAGAACAGCCGCCCATGCCGAGGAAAGTGATTCGGCCGAATGGGGGGATGTCCTGGCGATCGGTCCGGGGCCGCGGACGGCCGACGGGGCCTTTGTTCCGCTGGATCTGGACATCGGCGACCATATCGCCTTGCGGCCCCACTGCGCCGTCCGCCTGCGCATCCATGGCGACGCCCTGGCGATTGTCGGCGCGTCGGATGTGCTGGGTGTGCTGCTGCCGGCAGCCGGGGAAAGGCGCAGGCGGCGTGTCGTCAAAGCCGGCGCACCGCATGCCGAAGAACCCGCCGGGCAGCCCGAGTCCGCGGCGCTGGCGGCGGACTCGCTGGAAACCGATGTCGCGCCGGAGTTGCTCGACCGGGGAGCGTCCACGGCCGACGACCTGCATTGAGGCCCCGGACCGGGGACCGGCACCGACGATGGGGGCTGATCGGCGCAGGTGTGCACTGCCAAAGCCAGAGGCTGATGCTTTGATCTTGAATGCAACCTGTTTTGAAAGCCCGAGGTGATGGATCAGGGGGCAGCACCCGCAGGCACTGGCCAGCAGGAAGCACCGCTGCTGGCCATCGCGCGGGCGCTGGCCCGGGAACTGAATTTGAAGCCGCGACCGGGATCGCGGAATCCGCTGGATTTGTCGTTGGAGCGCGACTGGGGTTTCGACAGCCTGTCACGCGCCGAACTGCTGCTGCGGATCGAGCGCGCGTTCGGAACAAACTTCAGCGCCGCGCTGCTGCAAAAGGCCGAGTCCCTGCGCGACATCCTCGCAGCCCTGGAACGGGCGGCGGCCTTGCCGCGGCCCGGCGTCGAGATGGTCACGCCGCTGACCAGCGATGCCCTGGCCACGCCCGCCCCAACAGACGCTCCGACACTGGTGGACGTGCTGGACTGGCACGCGTCCCGGCACGCCGACCGCACGCATCTGATCGTGACGGGCGGTGATGGGCAGGACATCCGCCTGACCTATCGCGCGCTGGCGGAGCGGTCCCGCATGGTCGCCCGCGGGTTGCGCCAATCCGGTGTGGAGCCAGGCGACCGCGTCGCCATCATGCTGCCGACCAGCACCGACTTCTTTCTCGCCTTCTTCGGCGCGTTGTATGCCGGCGCCGTGCCCACGCCGATCTATCCCCCGGCGCGGCCGTCGCAACTGGCGGAGCATCTGATCCGGCAGGCCGGCATCCTGCGCAACGCCGGCGCGGTGCTGTTGATCTCGGTGGACGAAGCGGCCAGCGTCACCGCTCTGCTGCGGCTTCAGGTGGACAGCCTGCGCACTTCGACAACAGTGGAGAACCTGGAAAACACACCGGGCGGCGGCGCGCTGCCGGGTGGCGGCCGGCCACAGGACATGGCGTTGCTGCAATACACGTCCGGCAGCACCGGCGACCCGAAAGGTGTCATGCTGTCGCATGCCAATGTGCTGGCGAACATTCGGGCGATGGGCGAGGCCATGCAGGCCGGACCGGCGGATATCTTTGTCAGCTGGCTTCCGCTGTATCACGACATGGGGCTGATCGGCGCCTGGCTCGGAAGCCTGTATTTCGCGGCGCCGTTTATCGTCATGCCACCGGTGACATTCCTGGTCCGGCCCGAGCAGTGGCTGTGGACCATTCACCGGCACCGCGGAACGCTGTCGGCGGCGCCGAATTTCGCTTTCGAGCTATGCCTCGGAAAGCTCGACGACAGCATGCTGAGCGGGCTGAACCTGGATTGCCTGCGCATGGTTGCGAATGGATCGGAAGCCGTCGGCCCGGACACCGTCCGGCGGTTCACGGCCCGCTTCGCCGCCTACGGATTCCGGCCCGACGCCATGGCACCGGTCTATGGCCTGGCCGAGAACGCGGTCGGGCTGGCCTTTCCGCCGCTCGGGCGGCAACCGGTGATTGACCGCGTCGATCGCCGGGCGCTGGCCGAACGGGGCAGTGCCGAACCCACCGCCGCCGACGACCCGGAGGTGCTGGAATTCGTGGCCTGCGGCCAGCCTTTGGCCGGCCACGAAATCCGCATCATCGGCCCGCTCGGTGAAGTCGGGGAACGCCAGGAAGGGCATCTTCAGTTCCGCGGCCCATCCGCCACCGCCGGCTATTTTGCCGATACCGAGAAGACAGCCGAGCTGTTTGACGGGGATTGGCTGAACAGCGGTGACCTTGGCTACATCGCGAACGGCGATGTCTTCATCACCGGGCGCAGCAAGGACATCATCATCCGCGCCGGGCAGCACATCTATCCCGAGGAAGTGGAGCGTGCCGTCGGGCAGGTGCCCGGCATTCGCCGCGGTTGCGTCGCGGTGTTCGGCGTCCGCGACCGGCCCACAGCCACGGAACGAATGATTGTCGTCGCCGAGACACGGGAAACCGACGCCGACCGTTTGGCCGCCCTGCGAGAACAGGCCATCGCGGCGGTGGTCCGGGTGCTGGACGCCCCGCCCGAGGCCACGCTGCTGCTGCCGCCGCGGTCCATCCCGAAAACCTCCAGCGGCAAGCTGCGCCGTTCGGAAACCCGCAAGCTGTTCGAATATGGCGTGCTGGGGCGGCAGCCGGACTCGCGGTTTCGGCAGGTGCTGCGGCTGTTCGCCGCGAGTATCCTGCCGCAGGCCCGCCGGATGGGCCGGGCCCTGCGTTCGCTGATCTATGCCGGCTGGTGGTGGTGCGTGTTGATCGGCTGCGCCGGCATCGCCTATCCCGGCGTCATGCTGCTGCCGCGGAAGCGCTGGCGATGGGCGCTGCTGCGGCGCCTGGCTCGGCTGGCGTTGCGGCTGATGCGCATCCGGCTGGACGTGACCGGCACCTGGCCGACGATACCGGCGCCAATGGTCGTGACCAGCCATGCCAGCTACTTCGACAGCCTGGTCCTGGCCGCCGTGCTGCCCGGGCAGCCAGTGTTCGTGGCGAAGCAGGAGTTGAACGGCCAGATCGTCGCGGGACCGTTCCTGCGGGCGTTGGGAACATTGTTTGTTGACCGGATCGATCCCGAAGGCGGTGTCGAGGATACCGGCAAGGCCATGGACGCGGCCAGGGCCGGATGCGCGCTGGTGTTCTTTCCGGAAGGCACCTTCACGCGGGCGCCCGGCGTGCTGCCGTTCCGGCTGGGCGCCTTCGTTATCGCGGCCAGGCTGGGCCTGAGCGTCCTGCCCTTGGCACTGCGCGGCACGCGGTCCGTCCTGCGCGGGGAGCAATGGTGGCCGCGACGGCACGATGTGGCGGTGCGGATCGGCGCGCCGCTGGCCCCGGATGGTGATGATTTCGCTGCGGCGGTGCGGCTGCGTGACGCCGCGCGCCTGGTTATCCTGACCGGAACCGGCGAACCGGATGCAGGCCGGCCATGACGCCGCGCGAGGACCCGGAACGCCCCTGGATCAGCCAATATCCGCCCGGTGTGCCGGCGAGGCTCGAAATACCGGACGGCACGCTGACGGCGCTGTTCGCCGACGCGGTGGCGGCGTATGCGGACCGGCCGAGCCTCGATTTTCTGGGGCGAAGGCTGTCGTATCGGCAGGCGGACACCCTGATCGGGCGGGCCGCCGCCGGGTTTATGCGCCTGGGCGTTCGCAGCGGCATCCGCGTGGCGCTGTACTTGCCGAACACGGCGGAAAGCGTGCTGTGCTATTTCGCCGTGCTGCGGGCGGGTGGAACCGTGGTGAACCTCAATCCACTGGCGGCGCCGCAGCAGGTGCTCTGGCAGATCAACGACTCAGGTGCGGACGTCGCCGTCAGCGTCGACCTGCAGCCAATGTTCGGCCGCATCATCGCGGCCCTGGGTCAGACCGGCCTGCGGCATGTGGTGGTGTGCGAAATGGCGTCCATGCTGCCCTTCCCGCAAAATCTGGCATTCCGGTTCAAGGAGCGTGCACGCCTGGCGTCCCTGCCCCGGGACGAACGGGTGCTGACCTTCACGGCGCTGACCACCGGGGGCGAAGCCTGCGACGGCAAAGCCGCGCACCCCTCGGACGTAGCGGTGATCCAATATACCGGCGGCACCACCGGCGAGCCGAAGGGCGTGCTGCTGACGCACGGAAACCTGTGGGCCAACGTGATGCAGCTGCGGGCGTGGTTCACGCAGGCCGAACCGGGGCAGGAGCGGCTTCTGGCGGTGCTGCCCTTCTGCCATGGCTTCGGCATGACCGCCGTGATGAACTTCGCCATCGCGCTGGGCAGCGAGCTGGTGATCCTGCCACGGTTCCGCCCGGTGGACGTGCTGCGCGCGATCAGGCGCAGCGGCATCACCATGCTGGTCGGCGTGCCGGCGCTGTTTGAAGCGTTGATGGCATACAGGGCTGCGCGGGACACCGACTTTTCGTCGCTCAAGGTCAGCGTCTCCGGTGGCGATGTGCTGGATGCGCGGCTGTCACAGCGCTTCAGCGCGCTGACTGGCGTGCCTCTGGCACAGGGCTACGGCCTGACCGAGTGCAGCCCCGTGGTGACCTGCTGCAATCCGCTGGAAGGCGTTGCCCGCGTCGGCTCCTGCGGGGTGCCGTTACCTGGCACCGACGTGGCGATCCTGTCGCAGGAGCAGCCCGGTCATTTCCTTCCGCCCGGGGAGATCGGTGAGATCTGTGTCCGGGGTCCGCAGGTGATGCGCGGCTATTGGCGGCAGCCGCAGGCGACAAGCGCGGCGTTGCGCGACGGCTGGCTGCACACCGGCGATGTCGGCCGGATGGATCAGAATGGCTTCCTGTATTTCATCAACCGGCATCCGGAGGTGCTGTCCGTGCATGGCCGCAAGGTCTATGCCGGGATCGTCGAAGCGGCCATCCGGACGCACCCGGCGGTTGCCGAGGTGGCGGTTGTCGGGCTGCCCGATCCGGTCCGCGGCACGGTTCTGAAAGCCTTTGTCGTGCCGCGCCCAGGTCTGACGCTGACCGAGGAGGCTCTGCGCGGCTTCCTTGCCGACCGGCTGTCGCCGGTAGAGACGCCGCGGGTCTATTCGTTTCTGGAGAAACTACCAAAGTCACCGCTCGGCAAAGTGCTGAAGCACGAGCTGGGCAATGGCTCGGCGCCGGTTCCATCCCCAGGTTCGGCCGGCGCGGGCTGACATCCGTCACCGGAAGCCAGACTGTCGGCACCGTGCGGCCGGGCGGTTGCTTGTATGAACAGCGCCGAACCGCTTGATGCGCATCAACGGAACGCCGCCCGTCCTGGGCCAAGCTGGCGCACAAGACGATCAAGCCAGACCGATGCGCCGGTCCAGGAGCGCAGGCTGGCAGCGGTATCCGTGGAGGATCGGCCATGAGCACGAGCGGTCTCGACGTATTCGACAGGACATTGCAGACCACACACATCTGGCTCGATGAGGTGATGGAGACGGTCGGTCCAGACCGGAACGTCGCGTGGCATGTGCTGGGCGCGGCGCTGCGCACGTTGCGAGACCGTTTGCCGCCGGAACTCGCCGCCCATCTTGGGGCGCAGCTGCCGCTGTTGGTGCGCGGCGCGTACTACGACCATTATCGGCCCGGGCACGCGTACGAGAAGGTCCACAGCGAGGACGAGTTCCTCGCCTGCGTCGCCGCCGACCTTGGTGGCATCCGGCCGGTGAACGTCAGGAAGGTTACGCGCAGCGCGCTTGCCGTGCTCGCGCATCACATCACGCCGGAGCAGATGGAGAAGGTGAAACGATCCCTGCCGGAACCCATCCGCAAGCTTTGGCCTGAGCCGGGCGAGGCCGTCTGAACCGTCGGCGGGCGGATCGGGGGCCGCGCTGGCCGGAAGGCTTCGCCGAAAGGGTGCCGCACGTCACACCCGGGCGGGTGCCGGGGCGTTAGGGTTTCCCTCGTCAGCAACCGATGGAAGCCGCCATGAAACAACTGTTGCCGCCAGCGGATCACGGTCCGCCGAAACTGGGTTTATTTATGATTTCGTATCGATACCGTTTAAGCCGGCTTGGCGTCTGGCACAGACGCCGCCGCCAGATCGACGTCGATATAAATCAAAACGTCGCCGACACTGTACAGCGCCGCACGCCGTTTTCAATTCCACTGCGGATTTTCTCAATCAGTGGTTGCAATCACGGATCCGTGAATATAGGAAAGCTGTCGGTGCGCCCGGTCAAAATCGCCAACAGTGGCCGCCTTGTGTGAGGTCGTTATGCCTGTCATCCAGCTACCAACCAAGCGAGTCTGTGGCCTTTCCTTCACCATTGCCGACCTGATTCTACTCAGAAGCTGGGCGGAAGCGAACAGCCTGCGTATGGTGGTCCGTCAGGACCACGGCGTGGAAACGGAAGAATACGAGGAAGTACTTGCCTTTTCCCAGGGTGAAAGCGCGCTGTGCCGCTGGATCATGTGGCGCGACGCCAACGCGGTCTTCGTGCAGCCCCTGATCGGGCGGCCGCAGCTTTATGACACCGTCGCAGATGCCATGAACGCCTTGAGCCCGAAGCAGACGCCAACGCTGACGGACATTACAGCAACGCATTGGCCGACTTAACGACTGGCGGAAGTAACGACTAGACGAAGCGCCACCTGCCCGGCATCATGACTGCCTGCTCCGGGCACGGTGCGGACCCGCTGCCGGAAGCGACTACAATCGTCGTTTTCCGGCACCGGCTCCAGCCCCAAGCAGTCAGGACTTCGATACGGATAGCGCGCGGGCATGCCAGCGCAGATGGTCCTCCACGAACGTGGCGATGAAGAAATAGGAGTGGTCATACCCCTCCTGCCGCCGCATCGTCACGGGAATGCCAGCCTTCGCGCACGCGGCTTCCAGCAACTGCGGCTTCAGTTGGTTTTCGAGGAACCCGTCGGCTGTGCCCTGGTCAACCAGAAGCCCGGGCAACCGCGCCCCGTCCTCGATCAGTGCGCAGGCATCGTGGCCGCGCCACGTCGCCCGGTCCGGGCCCAGATAGCCACCCAGCGCCTTCTCACCCCAGGGGCAATTCATCGGCGAGGCAATCGGCGCGAAGGCCGATACCGACGCGAAGGTGCCCGGATGACGCAACGCCAGCGTCAGTGCCCCATGGCCGCCCATCGAATGCCCCATGATCGCCTGCCGCTTCATATCGGCCGGCAGGGTAGTGGCGACGATCTCCGGCAGCTCCCGCATGATGTAGCTTTCCATCCGGTAGTGCTTTGCCCATGGCGCCTGTATGGCATCCAGGTAGAAACCGGCGCCGAGGCCAAAATCGTAGGCTCCGTCCGGGTCATCTGGCACGCCCTCGCCGCGCGGTGAGGTATCGGGTGCGACCAGGATGACACCGAGTTCGGCAGCGACGCGCTGGGCGCCGGCCTTCACCGTGAAGTTCTCCTCGGTGCAGGTCAGTCCGGCGAGGAACCACACGACCGGCAGCCGCGCGTCATCCCCCTGCGGCGGAACGAAGGCAGCGAAGCGCATGTCGGTGCCGGTGACCGCCGAGCGATGGCGGTAGACGCGCTGCGTGCCGCCGAAGCAGCGCGCGGTTGAGACGATTTCGGGTTCCAGGGTCGCCATCACATTCTCCTTCAGTCGATCATCCCTTAACGCACGATCAGGCGGCCGGACGCCGCGCCATCGCCGGTCATGCGCCAGTATGACAAGCTAGCCGTACTCCTGTATTCCTTGGCGCTGAACCGCGGGAACACGTTGCGTTGCCTCGCCCGGCAGCGCCGTGAACCCCAACCGCGGCTGGACGGAGACACCGCCTCATGCCCAACGATCCCGGCCCGCCGGCGCAGCTGATTGCCCTCGACTGGGGCACATCCTCCCTGCGAGCCTACCTGATCGGCGGCGCCGGGGACATACTGGATCGGCGGGCGGAACCGTGGGGGATCATGCAGGTCCCGCCGGGTGGATTTGCCGCGTGTTTCGATACAATAACGTTTCCGTGGCGCGCGCGCTGGCCGCTGCTGCCAGCGCTGGCAGCCGGCATGATCGGCAGCGCCCAGGGATGGGTTGAAGCCCCCTATTGCCCCTGCCCCGCCGGTACGGCGGAACTGGCGGCTGGGCTGGTGCCGGTTGCCGGCGCAAACCTGTGGATCGTGCCTGGCGTCGTGCAGGGCCGTGCCGCCGCAGACACCGGTAGCGCCCGCCCGGATGTGATGCGGGGCGAGGAAACACAGATCGCCGGCGCCCTGGCCCTGCGCCCTACCCTGCACAAAGCTTCCCGGCTGGTGATGCCCGGCACGCATTGCAAATGGGTCGATATCGCCGATGGCCGCATCGTCCGTTTCGCCACCTACATGACCGGGGAGGTGTTCGCGGTGCTGCGCCAGCATTCCATACTTGGCCGGTTGGCACCTGCCGATGCGCCGCCGCCATCGCCGGATTCGGCGGCCTTCCTGCATGGCGTGGACACCGCCCGCGATGCCGCCGCGGGCGTGGCTTCGCTGCTGTTCTCGGCCCGTGCGCGCGTACTGACCGGCCGGATGCCGGCGGCGGACAGCCTGGATTACCTCTCGGGCCTGCTGATCGGGGATGAAATGCGCAGTGCGCTGCACTGGCCGTCCGGGATGGCAGCGGAAACCGGCTTGCCGCTGACGATCATCGGCGACCCGGCCCTGGCCGCCCGTTACCGCAATGCACTGGCCCGCTTCGGCGTGGCTCAGGTTGACGTGCTCGAGGATACCGCCCCGGCAGGCCTGTGGCACATCGCGGCCGCTGCCGGACTGCTGGGCGCCGCCCACCCACCGTCCGGGATTGCAGGATAGACCCATCATGCTCCAGCCCTTTCTCGACCGCCTTCCGCTGATCGCCATTCTCCGCGGTGTCCGGGCCGAGGAGGTCGTACCGATCGGCCGAGCGCTGCGCGAGGCCGGGTTCGCAATTGTCGAGGTGCCGCTGAACTCGCCAAGCCCCTGCGAGAGCATCCGCCGCTTATGCCAGGATCTCGGGCCGGACATGCTGATTGGCGCCGGGACCGTCACCACGCCTGATCAGGTCGCGGCGGTGGCGGAGGCAGGCGGGCGCATCATTGTCATGCCGCATGGCGATCCGGTGGTGATCCGTGCCGCCAAGGCGGCGGGCCTGGTCTGCACGCCCGGCATTGCCACGCCGACCGAGGGGTTTGCGGCCCTGGCCGCCGGCGCGGATGCACTAAAGCTGTTCCCGGCCGAGATGTTGACGCCGCCGGTGCTGAAGGCGATGCGCAGCGTGTTTCCGGCTGGCACGCGCTTCCTGCCGGTGGGCGGGATCACGCCGGATACGATGGAGCCGTTCGTAAAGGCTGGTGCCGCCGGCTTCGGCCTTGGCTCCGCGCTTTACAAGCCCGGCATGGCGGCGGCCGATGTCGGCGTCCACGCCCGCGCTTTTGTCGAGGCATGGCAAAAGCTTCACTGATCCCCGGGTGCGGGCGGCGCTTCTGCTGCCGGCGTTCAGTGGCGCCGCCCGGTTCCCTACCCCCGCGTTTCAGCCGTGACCGCCACCGGCCGGCGTCGCGGCTTCGACCAGTGAGCGCATACGCTCCACCGCGGCGTGCGGCGCGGTCAGCACCGGCACGCTGACGCGCGCCCGCACCGCGGCGGCGGCGCGCGATGTGGAGAAATGGGCGAGCATGATGGCATCGCAGTGCGCCAGTTCGGACGCCCGTTCCGCCACCAGCCGGTTGTGGCTGTCGGCATCGCCCTTGCGCAACAGGTCGATCGCATCCTTGACGACGATCGTGGTCAGCGTCGCCTTGACGCCGGCTCGCGCCACATACTCATCGAACTCATCCGTCATGGTGCTGACCGACGGCGCGAATGTCGCCAGCATGCCGATGGTCCGGCCACCGGCCAGGGCCGCCTTGAACATGGCCTCATTCGGCTTCAGCACCGGGACGGGAACGCTGTCTGCCAGCCGGTCGATGGCCGGGCCGAAGGCGGAGCAGGTGACCAGGATACCGGCCGCGTCCATCCGATAGCCGTATTGCCCGAAGGCAACGAAACGTTCGATCATCGCCGGCGAGAGATCCGCCTCCCGCGCACGGTCGATCGTCAGCCCGTCGTCAAGAAGGTTGACGATCTCGGCTTCCGGCCAGCACTCGGCGAATGCTGTCTGCACGGGTGCCATGGCAATCGGCGTGGCATGCAGCAGGACGATGCGCGACGGGTTTGACGGTGTTGGATTGGCTGGCAAGTGCATCTCCCCAGGACTGATCAATGTAAGCGCTTTCAGGTCACGGTACTCGTCCGGCGGCCCCTGTCAACGCCCGGCCTGATCCGGACGCGGCGGCGCGGTGCTGCCCCGCACGATCAGTTCCGCGTCGATCTCAGTCACCCGGACGCGGGGTTCGCCGGCCATGCGCGCGACGAGATGCTCACCAGCGATGCGGCCGATCTCGGCGGCGTGCACCCGCACCGTGGTCAGTGACGGGCTGAGGAAGGCCGCATAGTCCGCGTCGTTGAAGCCGATCACCGAGAGGTCGTCCGGCACCCGCAAGCCGCTGGCGTGGGCTTCGATCATGACGCCGAAGGCAAACTGGTCGGTGCCGCAGATCATTGCCGTGGGTGAAGGCACGCCGGCATTGAGGATCTGCCGCAGCGCGTCGCGGCCAGCGCCGATCCCGTAGGATGTGGTGATGTCATGGGCCGGATGGATGGCCAGCGATCGCGCGGCCAAGGCCTGCCGGACACCCTCGACGCGCGCGCCGCCGCGGTCATTGTCCTTGCGGAACCCAGTGACGATGCCGATCCGGCGATGGCCAAGATCCAGCAGGTAGGAGGTCGCGCGGTGCGCCGCCGCCTTGTTGTCGAAGCCGACGCAATCACGCTCCTTCGACAAAGTGAAGGTCTGCACCAGCGGCACGGCCTGCCGCTGGAGACGGGTCAACAGATCCGGCCGGTGGATGTCGCCGACCAGCAACAGGCCGTCGATGCCACGCTCCAGCAGCGCAACCGCCTCCCTCAACTCGACATCCAGGTCGTAGCCGGCGTTGGTCAGCAGCAGCGTATAGCCGGCGTCGCGCAACCGCTTCTGGAAGGCGGACACGGCGCGAATGAATTCCTCATTCTCGATATTCGGGATCACCGCCCCCACGGTGCCGAACCGGCGCAGCGACAAGGCGCGCGCCGCCCCGTTGGCGACGAACCCCATTTCCCTGACGGCGCGCAGCACAGCCTCCCGCTTATCCGCTCGCACCCCGGGCGTGCCGTTCAGGACGCGCGACACGGTGGCGGTCGACACACCCGCACGCTCGGCTACATCACGAGCGACCGGATAACGGCCGAGGCCCTGGTCAGGCTCTGTCTGCTTCATCGAACGCCTGTTCGGTCCTTCATCGCTGCGGTCATATCCGGGCACCGTGGGCGTTTGCCCCCGCGTTGACGTCACGGCACCGCCATGCTGAATTGTAAGCGGTTTCAGCGGATGCCGCGATAGCGTCGGCCCGCTTTGTTCAACATGGACGAGATTTCTTGACAAGCCAGCAGACCGAGATCGAACCGGCCGCGTCCGAGGCTTCGACCTTTTCCCCACGCCCGGGCACCGCCCCCGGGATCGCAGCAGGTTTGGCAGCGCCAGACATCACCGGCCAGGGGCAACTGGTCACCAGCCTGAAGCGCAGTCAGCAGGCGACGCCGCATCGCTTCCGGGACCTGTTGGCGCTTGATGATTTCGAACGTCATGCCCGGCGCCGCCTGCCGCCGATGATCTTCCAGTATGTTGCGGGTGCGGTGGAAACCGGCACATCGCTGCGCCGAGCGCGGGCGGCCTATGACGATTATGCGCTGCTGCCGCGGATGCTGCGCGATGTTTCCGGGCGCGATCAAAGCGTGCAGCTGTTCGGCCGCACCTACGCCAGCCCGTTCGGCATCCCGCCGCTGGGCGGGGCCGCGTTCATAGGCTACCGGGCGGACCTGGTGCTGGCCGAGGCGGCGCGTCAGGCGAACATCCCGATGATCCTGAGCGCGTCCTCCCTGATCAGGCTGGAAGACGTGCACGCCCAGAACCGGGATGCCTGGTTCCAGGCCTATCTGGCCGGGGATCAGGCGCGCATCGACCGGCTGGTCGACCGGGTTGCCGCCGCCGGCTACGGCACCCTGGTCGTCACCGCCGACACGCCGATGCTGGGCAACCGGGAGCATAACATCCGCAGCGGGTTCAGCATGCCGATCCGCGTCACGCCCAAGGTCGCGTGGCAGGCGGCGACGCATCCGCGCTGGCTGCTCGGGGTTGTGGCGCAGACCTTCCTGCGGCACGGCGCCCCGCATTTCGAGAATACCGAAGCCGAGCGCGGACCGCCGATGATGTCGCAGCAGTCGGTGCGGAATACGGTGGCGCGGGATCAGTTGTCCTGGCGGCATGTGCAGGCGATCCGCCAGCGCTGGAACGGCCGGTTGCTGATCAAGGGGCTGCTGGCCCCCGCCGACGCCCACATGGCGCGGGAATACGGCGCGGACGGCATCATCCTGTCCAATCATGGCGGCCGGCAGCTGGACCACACGGTCGCGCCGCTGCACGTGCTGCCGGAGATCGCCGCGCGCAAAGGTGCGATGAAGGTGATCATCGACAGCGGCATCCGCCGTGGCACCGACGTGATCAAGGCCATCGCGCTTGGCGCCGATTTCGTGCTGGTCGGCCGTCCGCTTCTCTATGCGGCGGCGCTTGGCGGCGTGGCGGGCGCGCAGCATGCGATCCGGCTTCTTCAGCAAGAAATCGACCGGGACCTGGCATTGATCGGCGCTCGGCGCATCACGGACCTGGAGCCCGGCATGCTGCGTCACGTGGCGCAGGGCGGACGGCAACACGCGGCAAGCGAGCAGGAGTGAACAGAATGAGCCAAGGCACAAACCCAAGCGGCGCCACGCTGAACCTGATGTGTGCGCTGGCGATCCGCGCGCCGTTCGACGATGTCGTCGTGCCCGATTTCGAAGCCCGCGGCAACGCGGTCGCGATCGCCTGGCAGCCGACGACCGTCATCATGAAGGCCGTCGCTGACGGTAAGCGGGCCGATGCTGTCTTCGTCATCGACAGTGCGATGGACACGCTGCTCGCGGACGGCGTCGTGGACCCGCAAACCCGGACCGAAGTCGTCGTGTCCCGGCTTGGGCTCGCCGTGCCCGCGGGGGCGCCGCACCCCGACATCGCCTCCCCCGAAGCATTCAAAAACGCGCTGCTCGGCGCCCGCTCGATCGCCTTCTCCCAGGCTGGGGCAAGCGGCATCTACTTCCGGACGCTGATCGAACGCATGGGAATCGCCGACGCCATCACCGCCAAGGCAACGGTCATTCCGGCCGGCTTCACGGCGGAAAAGCTGGTGACCGGCGAAGCTGACCTGGCGGTGCAGCAGATCAGCGAATTGCTTGTGGTGCCGGGCATCGAAGTCATCGGTGCGTTTCCGGACGAATACCAGAGCCTGAGTGCGTTTTCGGCCGCCGTGTTCAAGGATGCCGCAAATCCCGCCCTGGCGCGGGACTTCCTGCTTGCCGTCCGCTCGGACCGGGCGTTTGCAGCCTACCGTCGCTGCGGCCTCGATCCGGTCGGCGCCGCCTGACATCGCCGCCTCACGTCACCGCACCTATGCCTGGGTGCGGCCGTGAGGCATTGGCATCGAGCCATTATGCGGTGACACTGGCCCCGAATTCGCAACACGCGCAGGAGGGAAAAGCCGCAATGGCTTCCAATAAACGCAAGGTCATGCTGCCGCATACGATGGGGCAGCAGGGCATCGACATCATCAAGGCCCGTGAGGACATCGAGACGGTGATCTATCCGGCCACTATCAGCCAGCGTGACCTGCTGCCGCTGCTGGCTGACTGCGCCGGCATCGCCCTGTCAGGCACGCCGTATCGCCAGACGGAAATGGATGCCTCCCCGGCGATGCAGGTGGTCGCCCGCATCGGCGTCGGCTACGACGCGGTGGAGGTTCCGGCCCTGACCGCCCGCGGCGTGCCGTTGATGGTCGCTGGCACCGCGAACTCCACATCGGTCGCCGAACAGGCGTTCCATTTGATGATGGCGCTGGCGAAGAAGAATGCGGCGATGAACAGCCTTGTGCGCGACGGAAGATGGCATGAGCGTCATGGCGCGCTGCCGATGGAACTGTCCGGCAAGACCGTGCTGATCGTTGGCTTTGGGCGCATCGGCACCCGCTCTGCCCGGCGCTGCGTCGGTTTCGATATGACGGTCCTGATCTACGATCCCTATGTCGATGCGCAGACGATCCGGGATGCGGGATGCGAACCGGTCAGCGATCTGAACGCCGCCCTGCCGCGGGCTGATTTCGTATCAATCCATTGCCCCAAAAACCCCGAAACAATCGGCCTGTTCGACGCCGACCGGCTCGGTCGCATGAAGCGCGGCGCCTTCATCGTCAACACCGCCCGCGGCGGGATCATCGATGAGCCGGCCCTGCATGCCGCACTGACGTCCGGCCATATCGCCGGCGCCGGGCTGGATGTTTTCGCCGAGGAGCCGACGCCGCTGGATAACCCGCTGCTGAAGCTGGATACCGTCATCGCATCGCCGCACATGGCGGGTGTGACGGTGGAAGCGGTGGCGGCCATGGCGGCGACGACCGCCCGGAATATCCTGTCCGTGCTGGATGGCCAGCCGAACCAGGACAACGTCATCAACAAGGAGGTGCTGCGCGGCCGCTGATCACGCCGCGTCGGCACAACGGCGTCATCCGGGCACGGATGACGCCGTTTCGTTTCAGAGCTTTGTATCAGGTTCGGACTGCAGGACGATCAACGCATCAGCCGCAACGGCGCTATCGCCGCGGGCAATCAGCGGATTGACGTCCACCTCCTGCATCACATCCCGCAGATCGGATGCCATTTCGGACAGGCGGCTGATCGTCTCGCCAAGCCGCTGCAGATCGACCTTCGCGCTGCCGCGGTAACCGTCCAACAGGGGGAATGTGCGAAGCCTGCGCAGCATCGCCTGCGCGCCATCGGGCGAGACGGGCGCCAGGCAGACGGCGGTGTCATGCAGCAGTTCCACCGTTACGCCGCCCAGACCGACGGCAATCAGGGGGCCGAACTGCAGGTCCTGCTTGATCCCCACCACCAACTCGATTCCGGGCGGCAGCATTTGCTGAATGCTGATCCCGTCGATGATCGCGGATGGGGCATACCGGCGGGCGGATGCCAGGATCGCGGCGGCGGCTTCGCGGACCTCGTGTGGCGTTTGCAACGACAGCTTTACGCCGCCGGCCTCGGTCTTGTGCGGTATATCGGCCGACACGACTTTGACCACAACTGGAAATCCGATCTGCTCAGCCGCGTTTGCCGCCGCATCCGGATCGGTCGCCAGGGCTTCGCGCGGCACGGCGATGCCGTAGGCCGCAAGGACACGTTTTGAATCCGCCTCATTCAACACCTTGCCACGGGCGTCACCAATGATCGCCCGCGCCGCCGCAGCGGCCGACGGCGGCGACAGGCGGGTGAAAGAGGCGTCGCCGGTTTCCGTTCGCGCATGCCAGTCGAACCAGGCCCGCAACGTGGCAAAACAGCGGTCCACGGAGCGGAAGGTGCAGACACGGGGGTCGCTGTCGAACGCCTCACTGCCGGGGCCTTCGAGCCACTCATTCATCCACACGACCGCGATGGCACGGTCGGTGCGCTGTGCCACCTCGCGCAGCGTCGCCGCGCGGGCACCACTGGCAGAGCGGTGGGCGAACACCATGGGAATGACGAGCGCGCTGTAGCCGGGATCGGCGATGAATGCGTCCAGGCAGAAGCCGAATGTCGTGCTGCTTTTCAGAACCTCGGCCGTCAGGTCGGACGGGTTGGCGACGGCGCCGAAATCGGGCACGACCGTATCCAGCGCCGCCGCCGTTGCCGGTGCCAAGGGCGGCAGCGGGACGCCATATTCCTCGGCCTTGTCCGCGGTGATGACCGACGCGCCGCCGGACGTGGACAGAACGCCGACGCCGCGGCCGCACCGGGGCGTTGTGGTTTTGGCGAAAAAATTTGCCGTCTCCAGCACGGATTCCAGGTTGTTTACGGCGATGCAGCCGGCGTCCCGGAAAGCTGCCTGATAGGCCGCGGCCGATCCGACCATCGTTCCCGTGTGCGACAGCGCCGCCTTGCCACTCGCTGCCGTGTTGCCGGCCTTGTAGACAATCAGCGCCTTGCCGGCGGCGCGGGCCTTGCGGGCCGCCTGAAGAAACCGCGCGCCGTCCTTGACGCCTTCGAACAGGCAGATGATTGCCCGGGTGTCGTCGTCCTCGGCCAGATAGGAAATATAGTCACAGACATCGACATCGGCGGAATTACCCGCCGCGAGATAGTGGGTGAAGCCGATGCCG
The DNA here is from genome assembly GCA_027311485.1 of Acetobacteraceae bacterium. Classification (GTDB taxonomy): domain Bacteria; phylum Pseudomonadota; class Alphaproteobacteria; order Acetobacterales; family Acetobacteraceae; genus Rhodopila. Next base: position 845 of record DAICYU010000027.1, on the reverse strand, counting down.
CGCCCCATGGCTTGCAGCACCGTGTAGCCCAGCGCGCCACTTTGCGAGACAATCCCGACCGGGCCGCGGCGATGTCCCATGGCGGCGTAGTCGGGCATGAAATTCAGGCCAGCCCGCGATCCTGTGTTGGCCAGCCCAACACAATTCGGACCGGCGCAGCGCAGGCGATAGCCGTGCGCGAGGTCCACCAGCGCCTGCTGTTCGGCGATGCGCTCCGGCTTGCCGGTTTCGCTGAAGCCGGACGCATAGATGATGGCGCCGCCGGTCCCGATGCGTCCGGCTGCAGCCAACATGTCGGGCACCATCTGGCGCGCGACGCACAGCACGATGCAGTCAGGCGGGACGGGCAGTTCCTGTAGCCGCGGCACGCACGGACGCCCCAGAAGCGTGGTGTATTTGGGATTGACCGCAAAAACCTCCCCGGTGAAATCGGCAAGGTTGGCCAGCGTGCGCTGGCCGAACGAACCGGGGGTTTCCGAGGCGCCGACGACAGCGACCCGGCGGGGGTTGATCAGGCGTTCAAGGTCCTGCCTGCCATACAGATCGCGGTCTGTTCCCGTCATGTGTTCCCCCGCCTGTTATTGTCGTTGATGTAAGCCATCGCCTGCAAAATGGCCTGGCCAAATAGACTCGATCAGCCGGCAAATGGTGTCAAGGCACGCAGGAAACGATCTGGATTTGGAACGTAACGGTCCTGGGCCGTGGTGGATCACTGTATGCGGTGCGGGATGATCCCGCCGGGTCAGGCCTCAACCGGCTGGGGTTTGTTGCCTCGGCGTGCAGCGCGCCTCGGCGTAGGCGTTTGCTCCCACGCCAGAAGGTGTTGGTTCAGGCTGTCGAAATAA
>DAICYU010000279.1 GCA_027311485.1 Acetobacteraceae bacterium | reverse complement strand
CGGCATGGCTTCCGCGCCCGGATGGAGACGGTGGGCGGCCGCAAGGTTCTGGCCAACCGGCGGGCCAAGGGCCGTAAGCGCCTGTCCGCCTGAGTCGGACGTGCTGGTGTGCCTGACCATGCCAGCCCTGCCCCCACATCACGCCGAAACAGGCCGTCTGAAGCGCCGGAAGCAGTTTCTGGAAACCGCCAAATCGGGCCGCAAGGCTGCGGTTGGTGGCGTGGTTCTACAGGCATTGCAGCGCACCGATGACGAACCGGTTCGGCTCGGCTTTACCGTCACCCGCAAAGTCGGCAACGCCGTGGTGCGCAACAGGTCCCGCCGCCGCCTGAAGGAAGCTGCGCGGCTGGTGCTGGCGCAACACCCGGTTAAAGGGGTCGATCTTGTGCTGATCGGGCGCGATAGCACACGCAAACGCGATTTCATCGCGCTGCAATCTGATATCAGGCGCGCCATGGAACGGACAGGGGTATTATGACTCCTGCAGCGCGGGTTGGAATTGGCGCAGTACGGGCCTACCAGTGGACCATTCGGCCGCTGATTGGCGCGCATTGCCGTTTCTGGCCGTCGTGCAGCGAGTATGCCATCGAAGCACTGCGCCTGCACGGCGCGGCGCGCGGTTCGGCGTTGGCGGCCAGGCGAATTCTTCGCTGCAATCCTTGGCATGAAGGCGGTGTCGATCCCGTACCAGGGACCGATGGGCAAATGGGGCATTGATGGATCAGAAACGGCTCTTCCTGGCGGTCGCGATATCGCTGGCGATCCTGTTGGGCTTCCAATACCTGGTCGCGCCACATCTCGCCCGGCCACCGCAGCACAATGCGCTGCAGCTGGCCGAGGAGGCGAACAAGCATCCGGTCACTACGCCGCGGGAAGGCGGCCCCAGCGCCAATGCGCCCGCCGCGCCTGCCACGTCCGAGGCTGTGCCGCGCAATGTGCCGCGGGTGAAGATCGATGCGCCGAAGGTCGAAGGCTCCATCAGCCTTCTGGGCGCGCGGATCGACGACATCGTGCTGAAAGACTATCACGAGACGGTTTCGCCGAACTCACCGCTGGTGCCGCTGCTGGAGCCGCCTTCGGAAGCGCATCCGTATTACGTGCAATATGGCTGGACCGCGCCGGCCGGCGAAGCGGTGAAGCTGCCGGACAACAACACGGTTTGGGCTGCCTCCGCCGATACACTCGCACCCGGCAAGCCGGTGGAGCTTACTTGGAATAACGGCGCCGGCCTGACCTTCCAGATCGGTCTGGCGATCGACGACAACTACATGTTCACCGTTTCCCAGACGGTGCGCAACACGACCGGGCAGCCGGTCAAGCTGTTCCCGTGGTCACGCATCCGCCGGGATTCGCAGCCCGAGGTATCGGGCTACTACGTATTGTTTGAGGGTCTGCTGGGCGTCGTTAACAACACGCTGCAGGAAACCACGTACTCGAAGGCGAAGTCGGCTGGCGAAAAGCAGGCCGGACTTGCCTATGACGCCACCAGCGACGGTGGTTGGGCCGGCATCACCGACAAGTATTGGCTGGTGTCGATGATCCCACCCCAAGGTACTGAATCGAAAGTCAATTTCCGCTACATCGACCAGAACGGGCCACATTATCAGGTCGATTACATCGCCACAAATCCGCTGACCGCGGCTGCGAATGGCGACGTTACAACCGTCTCGCATGTTTTCGCTGGTGCCAAGGTCGTGTCGCTGCTGCGCGACTATCAGTCGAGCCTGCATATCCCCCGCTTCGACGACGCGGTGGACTGGGGTTGGTTCTGGTTCCTGACGCGCCCGATCTTCCTGGCGCTGGACTGGCTGAACAACCTGGTCGGCAACTTCGGCGTCGCCATCATGATCTTCACGGTGTGCGTGAAGGCGCTGTTCTTCCCGCTGGCCAACTACTCCTACCGCTCCATGAGCAAGATGAAGCTGCTGGCGCCGAAAATGACGGCGATGCGGGAACGGTTCAAGGACGACCCGCAGAAGATGCAGCAGGAGATGATGGGGCTTTACCGGGCGGAAAAGGTGAATCCGGCCTCGGGCTGCCTGCCGATGATCGTGCAGATCCCGGTGTTCTTCTCGCTCTACAAGGTGATTTTCGTCACCATCGAGATGCGGCAGGCGCCTTTCTTCGGCTGGATCCACGACCTCTCACAGGTTGATCCGACGAACGTCTTCAACCTGTTTGGCCTGATCCCGTTCAACCCCGCCGCCTACGTTCCGCTGCTGCACCTGGGTGCCTGGCCCTTGATCATGGGCTGCACCATGTTCCTGCAGCAGAAGATGAACCCGCCGCAGCCGGACCCGGTGCAGGCCCGCATGTTCCAGTTCATGCCGATTGTCTTCACCTTCATGATGGCGAAGTTCCCGGCCGGCTTGATCATCTACTGGAGCTGGAACAACACCCTCTCGGTCGCACAGCAATGGCTGATCCAGCGACGCACCCGTCTCGCCAAGCCCTCGCTGGCCCGGACTTGACCCCCAAGGAATTCATCCCCCAGGAACCACCGTCCGAAGGGCTGACACCAGAACAGCAGGCGGCCGCGCTCGAAGCCGGCCGCTTGCTGTTTGCCGCCGAGTGTCAGTTTTTCTATGCCGCGCAACGGCTGGATCAGTTACCGCCAGTTGTCGGCCCCGAGATCGCCTTCGCCGGACGGTCGAATGTCGGGAAATCGTCGCTGCTGAACGCGCTGACCGGGCGGAAGGCGCTGGCCCGGACCTCCGCCGAACCAGGCCGGACGCGGCAGCTGAACTTCTTCAACCTCGGCGACCGGCTGACGCTGGTGGATATGCCGGGCTATGGGTACGCACGCGCCTCCAAGGATATCAAGGCCGACTGGCAGGGCCTGATGTTCGATTACCTGCGTGGCCGCCCGTCCCTTCGGCGCGTCGTACTGCTGCTCGATGCGCGAATCGAGGTCAAACAGTCCGACCGCGACGTGATGGAGTTGCTGGATCGCGCGGCCGTGACATTCCAGATCGTGCTGACCAAAACCGATGGGGTGAAGCCGGCCGCGTTCGGGCGTAAGCTGCGCGAGGCTGAACAACTCGCCCGTAGCCATCCGGCCGCTTATCCGTCGATCATCGCGACGAGCAGCGAAACCGGTGATGGCATCGCCGCACTCCGGGCCGAACTGGCCAGTCTTGCCGAACCGGAGACCAACAATGAGCAAAAAGCCCGACCGCCAGCCGATTGAGCCGGACGACATTGACATTTCGCTGATTGAAACAGCCGAACGAATTCTGGCTGAGTACTTCTTTGATCCCGACAACGAAGACATCTACCGGCAACAGCTTTCGGCCAGGCGATCACGGCCGGCCGGGAGCGTCATCCTTGATGAAGCCACGGTCGATGTATTTGACTCGCCGTGCACGGTTCGTCTTGAGGCGATGCGCACCTGGACGATGTTCCGGGTCGCCTTTTCACACCGGGATTTCGGCGCCTCCGTCGAAGGCAGCTGGAGCTTCGATAATCAGGAACTCCTGAAGCCGAAGGTATCCGATCGGCGCGGCGACCGGGAGACGCTTCAGGACGCTATCGATCAGATCGACGAATACTGCTTCAGCACCGATCCCGAAGACGACATCGACGAACTGGACGGCATGGTCGACCCAGAGGAGGCCGAGGACGACGATTATGCCGCAGCCCTGATCGGCGACAATCCGGCGGAACCGCCTGCCGCAACCGCGGTGGATCGCAGCCGGATCAAGGCCATTGCCAAGCGGCTTGTGCGGCAGCCGGGCACCGAGATCAAGACCGAGGATCACATCTGGTTGACGCAGGCGCCGCAGACCCTGCCGGTGATCACCGAGGCTTTGATCGCCGCCGCCGAAACGGCGGACGCGGACGATCCCGCTGTCACCGCCTACGGTGTGCTGCTGAGCATGCAACTGGAACTTGTCCGCTACCGTCAGGACCGCGGCTGGGCCTGGGCGGACACCATGCTGCGCGACTTCCAGCAGCGGCTGCTGACCTTCGCCAGTCAAGGCGGCAACCCGATCGTCTTCATGATGATGGCCCAGGCCATGACACAGGCCAAAATACCCGTGTCCGATGACATGCAGCACGCCCTGGCCGAGGCAGGGTTCACCGACGAGGATGTCGGCACGGCCGAGCAGCTGGCCGAAACGATGCAGGTCACCCTGGACGAGATGGCCGCGGCCATGGACACGCCGTTCCAGGTCATCGAAACCTTGGGGAATGCCGGCGCCGTCATGCCGTCCGACATGCGCGGATTCCTCACCGACCTGTTGGCAAGATCCAGCCATGACATCATGCGGCAAGCCGCCGGGCTGATGATCCTCGATCCCGATCCCGCGGTTCGCCAAGGCGCGGTCGCCGCGCTGACCGAGACGGCGCGCCCGGAAACCCTGGCACCGGCCACCCTACGCCGCATCATCGCGGTTCGAAACTGGCTTCCCGAGCATGAGCGCGAGGCGGTCGACACGCTGATTCGCAAGGCAAGGCTCGCCGGGGTCGAAATCGGCTCCTGGCCGAAGATGCCACCCGACGCCGAATACCATGCGTCGATGATCGACGGTTCCGGGGCACAAAGCATCATCGTCGTCAGCCGCGGCCACCGGACGGGCAGCTTCCGCGCCCTACTGCTGCGTCACGGCAAAGGCATCGTCGATGCCTGGGAAGACGCAGACCTGTCGCGGGGCCGCTTGACGCAGATGTTGCGGAGCGCCCAGCAGGAAGTTCCGATGGCCAAGGTCTCCCGCGATTTCGTCGATTCCATGGTGCAGCATGCGCTCGGCTGTGCGGTTGAGACCCAAACGGTCCCGCCGCCGTCATTCCTGCAAGTGGCGGAAGGCCTGAACGGCGTGGACTGGAAAGCGCGCCGCCTGGATATCGCGGGCGAATCCGAACGGCTGACCGCCGAACCGCCCGCCGTGGATCGGCGCCCGGACGACCGCCACACGGCGCTGACAAAGGCGGCCGGCTACCTGACCGACACTCAGACGCTCTCCACTTGGTTTGAGGAGGGGCCGCACGTGGCCGCCGCGCTGAAGACGCTGCCGCGCAACGATCCGGAGCGGCTGGCGGGCGCGGTCATGGCTGATATCCTGCCGAACCGCAGAGCCATATGGGCGGAGCGGTTTCTGCTGATGAGCCTGTGGTGCCAGGCGAGCAGCGATCCGCGTTATCGCCGGATGACCATGGGCATGGCCGCGACGGCAAACGCACTGACCCGTGGCGTGCCATTGGAGCACATCGCCGCCATGGGCGTCATTGCCCGCCAAACCGTGACGTGCGCGCTGGCCGCACCCTGGTAGCCGAACTGCCGACGCACCCAGCCTTGACCGCAGCCCGACGCACTCCGAGACTCCCGGCACAAGCAAAAACAACGGGAGGATACAGTGCCAGCACGCACCGGGGCTCAATATCTGGCCGGCCTGCGTCACCATCCGGCCGAGGTCTGGCTGCGCGGTGAGCGCGTCATGGACGTCACCAGCCACCCCGGGCTCGCCAGAGGCGCCCAGGCGATTGCATCGCTCTACGACCTGCAATCCGATCCGGCGCATCGCGCCGCCATGACGTTCGCCTGCCCCGAGACCGGCGATACGCTGGGTCTGTCCTTCATGATTCCGCGAACGCAGGAGGATCTGGTCCGCAAGCGCGACATGATGCTCAACTGGGCCCGGACGACCTGCGGCATGATGGGCCGGTCGCCGGATTTCATGAATGTCACGTTCGCATGCTGGGCCGGTTCGGCGGACTATTTCGGGCGCGGCAATCCAGCGTTCGCCGAGAACATGCGCCGCTACTACCGCTACATCGCCGACAACGACCTGGTGCTGACGCACGCGCTGATCAATCTGCAGCGCAGCCGTGACATGAGCGGCATGTTCAAACTGCAGGAGGGTACCGCTCTTCAGGTGGTCAAGGAGAGTTCGGAGGGCCTGACGGTACGCGGCGCGCGGGTCCTGGCGACGCTTG
>DAICYU010000278.1 GCA_027311485.1 Acetobacteraceae bacterium | reverse complement strand
ATGCGGAGCTCGCGCAACTGTTGCCATCAGCCCGCGCGGTCATGGTGTTCATGCCCGACCGGGTCGACGCCGCGTTCCTGAAGGCCGCACCGCATCTTTCCATTGTCGCCGCCGCCCTGAAGGGCTTCGACAACATCGACGTTCCCGCCTGCACCAGTCGCGGCGTGTGGATCAGCATCGTGCCGGACCTTCTGACCGCACCAACCGCCGAACTTGCCGTGGGCCTGATAATCAGCCTGGCGCGCCACCTGCGGGAGGCGGATGCGTATGTTCGCAGTGGGCACTTCACCGGCTGGACACCGCGCTTCTACGGCATGTCGCTCCAGGACAGTGTTGTCGGACTCGTCGGCTTCGGCGCCATCGGCCAAGCCGTGGCAAAGCGTCTGAGCGGCTTTGGCTGTCGACTGCTGTATTGCGAGGAGCGGCCGGTGGCAGACGACGTCACGTCCGGCGAAATCGAAAAACGCCCGCTGCACGCCCTGCTGGCAGAATCCGATATTGTTGTTCTGTGCCTGCCATTAGCCGAACGGAATGTCCATTTGCTGGATGCATCACGGCTTGCCCAGCTTGCACCCCATGCGCTGCTGATCAATCCGGCGCGCGGTTCACTGGTTGACGAAGATGCGGTCGCCGACGCGCTCACCGGCGGCCGCTTGGGCGGATACGCCGCCGACGCGTTTGAACTCGAAGATCTTTCCCGAGGCGACCGGCCGCAGCGCATTCCGCCCGCCTTGTTGACCCACCCGCGCACGTTGTTCGGCGCGCATATCGGCTCCGCAACCGTTACCGCCCGCCGGGCGATCGAGGCGCGGGCCGCAGAAAACATCCTGGACGCCCTGAACGGCCGCACACCCCGTGACGCGGTCAATCAGGTACAACCGAGACCATCATGACCCGGGAACGCCTGAGCCTGGATTGTCTTGAGACATTTCTGGCGCTGATCGAAAGCGGCAGCTTTTCAGCAGCGGGTGAGCGGCGCGGCCTGGCACAGTCAACCGTATCGCAGCACCTGCGCCGCATGGAGGATGTTCTTGGCGCGTCACTGATCCTGCGTGGGCAGCGAGGATGCCAGCCGACAGAGACTGCCCAGCGTCTCACCCCCCATTTTCGCGGCATGCTGCGGCTTGAGGAGCGAATCGTGAACGGCGTCGATGCGCCCAGTATTTCACTCGGCGCCAGCAGTAACATCGGGGTCTATATATTACCGGCGCTGATGCGGCAGTTCCGCGATCAGATTGGGGACATGCCGGACGTCAGGATTGCTTCAAACCCGGAACTCTTCGACCTCCTCGACCGGACCGACATCGACGTCGCCCTGCTCGAATGGTGGGATCATCGCCCGGGGTTCCGTTGCCAGCCGTGGCGGACCGAAACAATGGTCGTCATTGTCAACCCGGCCCACTCCCTGGCTGATGCCCGTTCGCTGTCGCGGCAGGAGTTCGCATCGCTTTCGCTGATCGGCGGCGAACCGGGTACAGGGACCGGGCGGCTGCTGGCGACCTATTTTGAAGGCGAGACATCACCTACGCCTGTCATGTCACTTGGCAGTACCGAAGCGGTCAAGCGCGCCGTTGAAGCCGGCCTGGGCGCATCGATTGTCCTCTCCAGCACAGTCCAGGAAGAAGCCCGGCAGGGCCGGCTGCGCGCCATCCCGCTGCAGGGTGGTCCGTTGCAGAAGATACTGTATCTGGTCTGGCGAAACGATGTCTCCGAGAACGCTCCGCTTGTCACTTTTCTGGCTCGGCAGGCGGCCGCGGAGCATCGGGCCGGCACTGCCAGCTAGAACGCAATCACCAGGAACGATCGCCGGTTGCCGGAAAGCCGTCTCGTTTCCGACGTTACAACGATATTGACACAACTGTCGATGCGGTCATGTATTCCTGGACTCCCTTGCGATTCGTGCCGCCTAATGCACGCATAACGGGAGGAAAGCGCCACCATGAGCGCCACGACAGACCAGGCCGAAATCGGTCCGCTGGAACATCGCTACCGTCAATCAGTTGCCTTCCGCGCGGCGTCCGATCCGTCACGCGTCACCGCCACCCATTGGCATATTGCCGTCGCCAACGGCCTGGGCTGGGGTTTCGATGGCATGGACGGAGTCATCTTCGCCCTCGCGTCACCGCTGATTATCCGGGATTTCCACCTGACCATCCCTGAGTACCGTTCCGGCCTGCAGATCGCGTTGCTGGTCGGCATTGTCGGCATGTATGCTTGGCCGTGGCTGGCCGACCGCTACGGCCGGCGCACCCTGCTCGCGCTGAATATTGCGCTGTTTTCCCTGCTGATGCCCGTCCTCGCGATCGTGCAGACCTGGGCTGCCTTCGTCGCCGTTCGCTGCCTGGTGAACTTCGCCTTGAACGGCGAATGGACCCTCGGCTCCATGCTCGTCGCCGAAACTTGGCCCGCTCGACTGCGCGGCCGCGTCATCGGCATCAACCGCGGCACGTGGTGCTTCGGCGCCGCCCTAGCCGGGGTGGTCGCAACCACCATCATCGCGCAATCCGGCTGGCGCATGGCCTTTGCAGTCCCCGCCGTAGTTGCCGCCATCGCCGTCTATGTACGCGCCAAATGCCCGGAATCGCCGTACTGGGTGCGGATGCAGGACCGCAAGCACCGTATTGCGCAGGCACAGGCCCACGGCGACCGCCTGTCGCCCGAGGATCAGGCCTGGGTCGCCAAGGCCCGGCGCCTGCCGCTGAACCAGCTATTCCTGCCCGATATGCGCCGCAACACCGCCATCGCGACGTTCATCGCCTGCTGCTCCACCACCATCTACGGCACCGTAGGCGGCTGGATGCCGCTGTATCTGTCGCAGGAGCGGCACTGGTCCACCTCGACCTATGGCCAATTCTATATCTGGTGGGGGCTGGTCGGATTCCTCGGCCTGCTGGCTTCCGGCTGGATCGCCGATCGCTTCGGCCGCCGCCCCGCTTTCTACGTCATGTTGGCCGAGGGCGCGGTGTTCATCACCCTGTGGGTCTTCGCCACCACCAATCTCGAATTATGGATCTACGGCCTGCTCTGGAGCATCGGCTTTCTGGGCTTCTGGGGGCCGAGCATGATCCTGACCGCCGAGGTTTATCCGACGCGGATACGCGGGGTGGGAAACGGATTCTCCTGGTCGGTCGCCTGGCTGTTCGGCTTTGTCCTGTGGCCGTTCCTGGCAGTGGGCTTGCAGCAGCGCACCGGATCGTTCGCCGCGGCGTTCCTGCTGATACCGGCCGCGATGGCATGCATGGCACTTGGCGTCTGGTGGTTCACGCCCGATCATGCCGGGCGCGAACTGGACGAGATCGCGGTCTGATACGCAGTCCGGTACCGGGCGACGCCTATCGCTTGATCAGCGTTCCCGGGCCGGCCTCGGTGAACAGTTCCAACAGGCAGGCGTGCGGCACGCGGCCGTCCAGGATGACCGCACCCTTCACGCCCTGCCGAACCGCCTCAACGCAGTTCTCCACCTTGGGGATCATCCCGCCGGTGATCGTGCCGTCGTCGATCCGCGCCTGAACGTCGGTCAGGCTGAGTTCCTCGATCAGCTTCTTGTCCTTGTCCAGCACGCCCGGCACGTCGGTCAGCATCAGCAGCCGTGTGGCATTCAGTGCGCCGGCAACCGCGGCAGCCACCGTGTCGGCGTTGATGTTGTAGGTCTGCCCGTCCGCGCCGACGCCCACCGGCGCGATCACCGGCACCAGCCCACCACCGGTCAATGCGTGGATCACCCGCACATCCACGCCGACCGGCTCACCCACGAAGCCCAGGTCCAACACCTTCTCGATATTGCTGCCCGGATCAACCTTGGTGCGAGTCAGCTTGCGGGCGCGGATCATCGCGCCGTCCTTCCCGCAGATGCCCACGGCCAGGGCGCCAGCCTTGGTGATCAGCCCGGCAACGTATTTGTTGACAGTGCCGGCCAGCACCATCTCCACCACTTCGACCATCGCGGCGTCGGTTACGCGCAATCCATCGACGAACGTGGACTGGATCGCCAGTCGCTTCAGCATGGCATTGATCTGCGGCCCGCCGCCGTGCACCACGACCGGGTTGATCCCCACCTGCTTCAGCAGCGCAATATCGCTCCCGAACTGCTCGGCCAGGTGCTCCTCACCCATCGCGTGACCACCGTATTTCACCACCACCGTCGCGCCGGCATAGCGGCGCAGGAAGGGCAGAGCCTGGGCCAGGACGCGGGCCTGTTCGGTTGCCGCGGCGGGATCCACCGCAAAGCTGGATGTCTCGGTCATAAGGCGCGTTTAGGGCGGTGCCGGTCACAGGGTCAAGCACGCGCGTATCGGGTGCCCAACGATTGCAACAAAATCAGTCATTTTAACAATTCGGTAAGACCTTTGACGTAAGACCCGTCGCGATATTTGCAGGAGGATGCCGCGTGCGGCAGATCGGACAGACACCCGCGCCGGAACCGGTCTCGGGCGGGCCCGCCGGCACTGCCGTCCGGCCCAAGGCGGAGCGTTACGACCGTATTCGTGGCCGTCTGGCTGATGCCGCCCTTTCCTATCTGCCGCTGGCCATCGCCGTCATTGATCGCGACCTGCGTCTGCTCTACTGGAACGCCCAGGCGGCGGCGCTATGGGGCCTGCCGCCCCTGCTGGCCGCCGAGCGGCCCGGCCTGGCGGACGTGGTTGCCGGCCTTGCCATCCTGTCCGCCGGGCAGCGAAGCCGTCTGATCGACTTCTGCGCCGATCACATCCGGCTTGGCGACCGGGTGGAGCCTGACAGCCGCCTGCGCCTTGCATCAGGCCGGGATCGGCGCCTTGCCGTGCAGGTGCGCGGCATGGGGCGCGGCACGTGGATGGTGACGATCAACGACAGCAAGACAGAAGGAATCGCAGAGCCACGGCTGCCCGATCATGGCGGCACCGACGCGTGGCTGGATGCGCTGACCGGGATCGCGAACCGGCGGCACCTTCATCAGGCATTGCAGGCGCTGCCCGCCGACGCCCGGTCCGTGCTGCTGCTGATCGACGTGGACGACTTCCAGGGGATCAACGACAGGTTCGGCCGTGCGGCCGGCGATGCGCTGCTGTGCCTGATCGCCAGGCGGCTGGCGCGCGAAGTGCGGCACGACGATCTGCTGGCCCGTCCGGGCAGCGACGCATTCGTCATCCTGACCACCCAAGCCGACGCAGCATCGGCCTTGGCGAATCGCCTGCTGGACGTCTTGTCCCAGCCATTCATGGTTGAGGGCCAACTTGTCGAGGCCGGCTTCGCGATCGGCATTGCCGCCTGGAACGGTTCCGCGGACGCGGTGCTGGAGGACGCGGCACAGGCGTTGCGGACTGCGAAAGCCGGTGCCGGCGACCATAGGTTCGTGGTCGCGCCGCAGACAGATCCAGCCGGCTGCACGGATCAACCGGAATCGGACGCAAAGCGCGCCGCGGCATGAGGAAAGGATCCCTGTCCAGCTCGCTGTACCGGCTGATCTATTACAGTCGTAACGTCATCGCTGACCGCGTGCCGCCTGCCGCCTTGCCGGCTGAAATTGAGGCTATCGTTGAGGTATCGCGTCGACGTAATACGGCCGAGCAGTTGACCGGGTGCCTGCTGTGTTCGGTGTCCGGCTTCGCTCAGGCGCTGGAAGGCGGCCGCGATGCCGTCGAGCGCACGTTCGATCGGATCGCCGCCGACCCCCGCCATGCCGATGTCATGATGATCAGCCTGATACCGGTCGAAAAGCTCAGTTTTCCTGGATGTGCAATGGCCCTTGCCTGGCATGCGGATTCGGGATCGCCTGATCCGCTGCGGCATCTGATCGCCGAAGCCGCCGCTGGCCTGCCGCGCGCCACGACCGGGGCCGATATGCTCCGGCTGCTACGCGCCGCGGCAGACCCGTTGCAGCTCTCGAAAAACGACTTTGTTGGCCCCCCTTGAGGCAAAGCGTCGCTTCGGTTGATAATGAATTTCCGGTATGATCCGGGTCAATCA
>DAICYU010000277.1 GCA_027311485.1 Acetobacteraceae bacterium | reverse complement strand
CGCGGCGAATGGCGCCCGCACGCTGGAGATGACCGCCGGGCAGTTGATGACCCGCGCCGTCCAGGTGGCGCATCCCGATACCACCGTCGCTGAGGCGATGCACATCATGACCGCTGGCCGCTTCCGCCACCTGCCGGTCATGGATCATGACACGCTCGTCGGCCTGATCAGCATTGGCGACGTGGTGAAGGCGCGTATCATGCACCAGGACACGATGGTGGAGAGCCTGACGGCCTACGTCGCCGGATCGGTGTAGTACCGGCGCCCGTCCCTGACGCCACGTTAGACATTGCCGACAGGCACGTGGATGCGCCCGTCGAACAAGCGCCGAGCGGTGCGGTAGAAGGCGCCGCTGTGGGCGGTCCAGAGGCCGGAGGGGGATCGGCTGACATCGGCGTCCACCGTCAGGATTCCCGATGGCATGCCGATCCGTACCGCACCGGCGGACCGACCGCCCATTGCCTCGAAGGGCAGCGTCCCCTCGATCCGGGCGGCCACGGCTGTGCACAGGGATGCGGTCAGCGGTAATGCCCGGTGCGGCTGGCCGTTTGAAATGAAACGTGCGGTCAGGTCCACCGCGCCGGGTGATATCGTTTCGCCCGACAGGGTTGGGGCCACCATCGGTGGTGCGACAAAACCGATGGCGGGCACGCCAACATTGGCCCGGGCCTCATTGTCATCCCGCGCAATCCCCATCGCCACGGAAGCCGCCCGGCGGATGCGTTGCAAACGTTCCAACACGGCGGCATTGCCATCCAGGGCGTCCGGCAGTTCCGCGCCGGTCAGCCCGATGTCGGCGGCGCGCACGAAGACGCAGGCGTTGGCGGCATCGACCATGGACACCTCAATGTCGCCGATGCCATCCACGCTCAACCGGTCGGTCGCATGGCCCGTCGGCAGCAGCCGCCCGGTGGTGGCGCCGCCCGGTTCCAGGAAATCCAGCCGCACCGGCGCGCCCGTGCCGGCGACGCCCGGAATGGCCAGATCGCCGTCAACCGCGGCGCGGCCGTCCACCAGTGGAAAAGTCGAGCGGATGATCTTGCTGGTGTTGGTGTTGAAGATCCGCACCACGGCGGTATCGACATTCGGTCGCAGCAGGCCCTCATCCACCGCGAACGGTCCGACGGCCGAGGACATGTTGCCGCAGTTGCTGCCGTAGCCGACCGCCGCCTCCCGGATCTGCACCTGGGCGAACGTGTAGTCGATGTCGGCGTCCGGGCGCTCGGACGGCGACAGCACGCAGATTTTCGACAGGGACGAAATACCGCCCCCCATGCCGTTCAACTGCCGCCCATGCGGATCCGGGCTGCCCATCGCCGCCAGGAAAATCGCGTCCCACTCCCCCCGCGCCGGCAAATCACGCCGATGAAACATCACCGCTCGGCTGGTGCCGCCACGCATGAAAACGGCGGGGAGGGCGAGAAGCGGCATGTCGGTCTCCTGCACGGACGGGCGTGCAGCCTACTACATCCGGGGACGCTGAGGCCAACCGCTGGTCCGGCGGACATGACATTCGCTACTGGCAAGCGAATGCGGCCTGCGGGTGTGTCAGAGACCGAACGCATGTCGCCGTGGCGCCCGGCAGACGGACGCGGCGGTCACCAGCGCCATGAACGGCGGCAGCCACATGATACGGCTCTGATAGCGATCATGCGGTCCGGACAGCGCGCCGGTGATTGCGGCACCGAGCGGCAGGCTGAGCAATACCGTCAGCAAAAGTCCGAGCGCGGCAGGCGGCGCCGCGTTATCCGAACCGCTGCCGCCAGCCACCCGGCCGTTACGACGCAACAGCAGAAGTACCATGCCGGCGCAGCCAATAACGCCGGTGATTGCGGTGCCGCGGTGCAGAACAGTCAGCCATCCGGGAACGCTCAGCCCGCCAGCCTGCTGCCGAGCGGCCATGTAGCGCGCGTAGGCGGCGGGGGGGAAATCCTGTCGTATCCAAGGGGACACCTGCGATGGCCAGGGTTGCAGCCCGTCGCCGCTGCCGAACTGGACCGCTTGCGTCCAGGTGTTGGCCAGAACCGTCGCGGCGACTTCGGCCGGATCGGACCGCAATGTGGCGGCGATGATCGCGCCGGCATCGGCGGAAACCCGCTTCGGCCCGCCCGCCACATACAGGGGGCTGTCGGGCCGCCACAGGAAATCGTCCGACGTGGCCGGAAAGCGGTCCAGGTGCGGGCACAGGCGCCAATGTGTCTGCGGGCAGTCCCGTCGCAACGTCGCCATGCCGGGTCCGTCATAGATGATGCGGGCCAGCAGGAAGACATTTCCGAACGGGGAGATCGCAAAACGGCCATGCGCCGCGAGATTCATCGTGCACAGCATCAGGGCGGCCAGCACCGGCGGCAGCAGCGGCAGCGCGCGCAGGCGCTGCGAGGCGGGCACGGACGCAGAGCGGCCAGCGAGCAGCCGCCGGCGCGCCAACGGCAGTGGCGCGAGCATCAGCGCCAGCGGCAGGCTGGATTGCTGGGCGGCGACGCAGAACGTTGCCAGCGCCGTCAGCAGCCAGCGTTGCCGTGGCGACAGTGCGTGCGTCGCCCAGCCCAGCAGACCCATCGCCAGCACCAGCAGCGGCGTAAAGACGTCCGGCATCAGTTCGCTGACGATCCAGGGCAGCCAGGTTCCCGCCGACAGAGCCGCGACCAGCAGCACGAAGCGGATCGCCCCCTGCCGCGGCGCCAGCACCTGCCAGACGAGCCATAGCACCCAGGCGGTCAGCAACGCCTGCGCCGCCACGACCGGCCAGAGTGTGGTGGTGCCGTGCAGCGGCAGCATGAACAGGCTGTAGAACACCGGCCGGTCCCAGCCGGCGTAGCGATGAACCGCCTGCGACAGGTATGTGCCGGTATCGGCGAACACGATCGGATAACCGTTCCACAGCGCCGGCCACAGCAGCAGTGCCGCGGCGGCCACGATGGCCAGCGCCGATGGCAGGGTCGTCCTGTCAGTCACCGTAACCGTTCGGATGTTGCTCCCGCCAGACGAACGCCGTCCGTACGATCTCATCCAGTTCGCCCAGTGCCGGCTGCCATCCGGCCTGCTGCGCACGTAGCGAGGACGCGACCAGCACGGCGGCATCGCCCGGCCGCCGGGCAACGATGCGGTACGGCACGCGCAGGCCGGACACACGTTCCACCGAGGCGATCACCTGCCGCACCGAATGCCCAGCGCCGTTGCCCAGGTTCCAGACCACGTTGTCGTCCACCAGCCGCTCAACCGCCAGCAGGTGCGCCGAGGCGAGGTCTGAAACATGCACATAGTCGCGGATGCAGGTGCCATCTGGTGTCGGGTAATCGTCGCCGAACACGTTCAGCGCCGGCCGGCGCCCCAGCGCGGCATCGATCACCAGCGGAATCAGGTGTGATTCCGGCCGGTGGTCCTCACCCAGGCGCCCGGCGGGATCGGCGCCAGCGGCGTTGAAGTAGCGCAGGCAGGCGTAGCGCAGGCCATGCACCTGTCCGGCCCATCGCAAGGCCCGCTCGATCATCCACTTGCTGTCGCCGTAGGCCGATTGCGGATCGACCGTCGCCTCCTCAGGGATCGGGGCATCGCCCGGCACGTTGAACAGCGCCGCAGTCGAGGACAGCACGAACCGCCCGATCCCGTGGCGCACGCAGGCGTCGATCAGCCGGATGCCATTGGCGGCGTTGTCGAGCAGGTAGCGCATCGGCATGCGCATGCTTTCGCCCACCTGCGACAGGGCGGCGAAATGAAACACTGCGTCGTACGGGCCGGTGGCCATCGCCGCCTCGATCGCCGCGTCATCGGCCAGGTCGGCGACGATCAGGCGCACCTGGGACGGCACCGCCGCCCGATGACCGGTGCGCAGATTGTCCAGGACCGTGACGTCATCCCCCCGGTCCAGCAGGGCGGCGACGAGGTGACTGCCAACGTAGCCCGCCCCGCCTGTAACCAGAAAACGCTGTGCCATTGAGCTTTATCCCCGGAAATGCGACGCATGCCGGCGCTTATATACCGCCGCATCGGCAAAACCGGAACGAAGATGCGCGCGGCGATTGACCCGCATGAGGACCGTCCCGATCACCGTTGCGCGGGCGTCATTGAGCACGGCCAGCGCGTGCGTCACCGTGCGCGCGGGGGTGCGCCGCCACTGCACGCACAGCACCGTCGCGTCCGCCAGCATGGTCAGCACATGCGCGTCGGCGTGCGCCTCCACCGGCGGCGTGTCGAGCAGGATCAGCGTGTAGTGGGCGCGCGTTTCCGCCAGGAACTCGCGCATCTGCCGGGAATCGAACAGGCCGAGCAGGTCGCCCTGCGGCTTGCCCGCCGCGATCACGTCCATGCCGCTCAACGGATCCTGCTGCACGGCGTCCCGCCATTCCGCCTCGCCGCGCAGGATTTCGGTCAGGCCGGGCGCGGCTTCGAGCGCCAGACGCGCCCGGAATGACGGCTGCCGCACGGTGCATTCGATCGCCAGCACCTTGTCAGCGGCCTGCTGGGCCGACCGGCCCAGCGCGAGGGTCAGCACGGAAACGCCCTCGGCCGCCTGCGCGGCGGTGATGGCGATGACCCGCGGCTGCCCGACGCCCAGCGACAGCGCCGCGCGCAGCCAGCGGACCTGTTCGGCGAAGACGCTGTGCGGGCGGTGCGCGGCGTAGTCCTGGATCGATACGTGGCCGAGCGCGCGTGGCGTGACCGTGGGGATCAGCGCCATGCAGGGCAGGGCGGTGTGCTGCCGCAGGTCTTCGCCGCTGCGCACGGTTCCATCCGCGATCCGCAGCAGGTGAATCAGGAGCAGGCCGAGGAAGACCGATGCCGCGGCCGCGGCCGCCATGGTGCGCAGGATACGCGGCGAGCTCGGGTATTCCGGCGGCAAGGCGAGGCTGATCTCATGCGCCTCGGCGGTTTCGATGAAGGTCTGCTGGGTGGTCTGCTCGATGCGCCCCAGCACCGCCTGCAACTGCCCGCGCGCTGCGTCCAGATCGCGCTGCATCTGGTTCAGCGGGATCTGCGCCCGGCTGGACTCCTCGGCCGCGGCCTCGGTGTGCTGCAGCATCGCTTCCAGGGTGGCGACCCGTTCCGCCGCCGCATGCTGGTCGGCTTCTATCGCGGCGACTACGCGGGCAATTTCGGCCGACAGGGCGCGCTGGGCTTCGGCGTATTCGCGGGCAAGGCCGCGGGCTTCGGGATGGGCGCTGCCCAGGCGGGCATCCTGCGCCTGGATGGCGGCGGCGAGCTGGTCGCGCTGGGTGCGGACCTGCACCACCGATGGCGCGACGGCGGCCTGGGCCTCGGCGCCGGCGCGGCCGCGCGCGGCGTCCAGCCTGGCATCCGCGCCGGCCAGTTCGGCGCGGGCCTTGGCAAGATCCTCGGTCAGATGGGTGATTTCTTCGGTATCGGGGGCGGCCTGCACACCCTGGCTGATGCCGTGTTCGGCGCGGTAGGCGGACATGCGTTCCTCGATGCCGGCGACCTGCTGGCGGAGCTGGTCCGACTGGGTGCGCAGCAGGCGCGTGGCAGTGTCGACGGCGCGATGCTTAGCGGCGAATTGCTCCTTTATGTAGGCGTCCATCGCGATGTTCACCGCGTTGGCGGCCACTTGCGGGTCCGGCGCGGTGAACCTGACCTCGATCACATGTGACACCCCGACCTGCTCGGCGTGCAGCGCGGCGGTGACGGCCTGCAAGGTGCGGTCGCGTTGCGGGTCGCGTTGCGGCGCCGGGTTCGCGGCATCGCCGGCAGGCTCGGGCGGCGCCGGCCGGGCTGGTCGCGCAGCGCCGCGGCGGCGGCGATCTCGGGCTCCGCCATGAGCCGGTCATCAAGCCCGACCGCGCGCAGCACCGTGTCGAGGCGCAACAGCCAGCGCGACGGCACGGTCGGCACCCCCTCGCGCCGCGTCGCACGGGTCAGCGCGACCAGGGGCGCGCCGAGCGCCTGGGCAAAGTCGTGCGCGGCAATGCCGATCGCGCGCTCCGGCACGGCGATGCCGAATTCC
>DAICYU010000276.1 GCA_027311485.1 Acetobacteraceae bacterium | reverse complement strand
GTAGCCTGTGCCGCACATAGGGTGACAGGCCGGAGACAGCGGACGGCTGGCCAGGCCCGGGATCGTCGTTGCGGCCTGCGGCATAGATGCGCCCGGCGCTGGGGACAAAAGCAGACAAGCGGTCCAGGCCTGCAGCGCGGGTGGCGGGCAGTTGCGATGGCGTCATAAGCCCAAACTGGGGCTGCTGTTGATCCCGTCAACGCTGCGCACGTTTACCACCGTTCCCTGGCCCGCCGTAACAGAGCGGCTGGCAGACGGGGTCAGTCTGATGAAGCAGCCCGACGGATCGGCCCCCCAGGATCAGTCCGCCGCCAGCACCTCCCGCATGCCAAGCCGCCGCAGCGCACGGTCGATCCACTGAATCGTCAGCTTTTCCTGCGTGCCGTTCTGGCCGAGCCGCTCGTGCAGGGCGGGGAAGTCGACCCGATCGAGCGCCTGGTCCTGGTTGAAGCAGGAAAAAACGACCGTCCGCTCACCCGTTTCCGGATTGACCTGCGGCTGCAGGCACTGGGCGCAGACTTCCTTCATCATGCATTGCATGGGGGAGTTGATGGAGCCGATCGCCGAGTGCCCGGGCTTCAGGTAGGGCGCCAGCACACCGTGACGGGCGGTGCCGACGGCCTGCATCATCCGGTCGGAGCCGATAACGATCATGTGGTCGGCATCGCGCAGCGGCACCGCCTGTTCGCCCAGCTTACCGGCGCCATAGGCCGCCATCGCCTGCACGATATTGCCGACGAAGCTGCGATCCTGCGGCCGGCTGGGGTTCGGCGTGAAGCCGGGCGCCTCATCGCAGCACCAGACGATCACGTCGGCCGCACGCTCGATTTCCGCCACCTTGTAGCGGTCGCGCATGGCCTTGTAGCCGGCGAAATAGACCACCTTGGACCCGGCGGCGCGGGTGGCGGCGCCGATTGAAAACAGCACGGCGTTGCCCAGGCCGCCGCCGACCAGGGCGACGGTGCTGTCCGGGTGAATTTCGGTCGGCGTACCGGTGGGTCCCATCAGCACCACCGGCTCACCGGGGCGGAGCATGGCGCACAGGTCGGAACTGCCGCCCATCTCCAGTGCGATGACACTGACCAGGCCGGCGTCCGGGGCGGTCCAGGCGCCGGTCATCGCCAAGCCTTCCATGGTCAGTCTGGTGCGCCCAATACCGGGCTCGTCGTCATAGGCGGCCAGAACCTCGAAGTTCTGCAGCCGGTAGAACTGTCCGGGTCGGAAGGCGCGGGCGGCAGCCGGTGCGCGGATCACGACCTCGACAATCGTCGGGGTCAGGCGGTTCACGGCGTGGACCGTGGCCGAAAGGCCATCGCGGGCGGCGGCGATCAGGTCGGTGCCGGAAACCGGGGTGGCGTCCTGTGCCGCCAGGGCACGGGATACGACCGGATAACCGCGCTTCGCGCCGCCCATGGCTTTCACCACGTTGCCAAAAAAGCTGGGATGAAGGTCGCCGAAGAAGCTGATGAAGCGGCCGTTTTCGGCGCGGTGCATCAGCACCTTTGCCTCATCCGGCTTGGCGAGGCCGCGGATCGGCGTCACCTTGTGGCCATTCGCGTCAATCGCCTGGAAGTAGCGGCCATCCAGTTGGATGCGCCCGTCTTCCCGCGCCAGCACGGTGTTGGGCTGGGTGCCGGCGGCAACCAGGATGGCGCGTGCGGGCAGGACGGCCTCGGTCCCATCGGCGTGCTTCACCTTCAGCCCGGCCGCGTGACCGTAGCTGTCGGTTTCCACCGCGACCGGTGTCAGCCCCTCGGCGAAGCGGACGGCTTCTTCCATCGCCTTCGCCACTTCCTCGTGGTTGAGCGTATAGGACGGGCTGTCGACCAGGCGGCGGCGGTAGGCGACCGTGGCGCCGCCCCAGCTGTCCAGAAGCTGGGCCAGCCGCGGTACGCGTCCCTCGGCGGCGGCGGCCTTGCGTTCAGCACGGATCGCCGCGGCGTGGGCCAGGAATTCGTTGGCGGTTTCGGCCTCTTCGGCATTCCAGCGGAGGCGGACGGCCATTTCGCCCTTTTCAGCCACCAGTACCTGATAGCGATCGGCAAATTTCTCCACCTGACGCACATAATAGGCGAGGCTTTCCGTCGCCGTGTCGATCGCCGTCAGGCCGCCGCCGATCACCACCACCGGCAAGCGCAGCTGCAGGTTGGCGATCGAGGATTTCTTCGCCGCGCCGGTCAGTTGCAGCGCCATCAGGAAGTCCGACGCCTGCCGTACTCCGCGCGCCAGACCGTTCGGAATGTCCAGCACGGTCGGCCTGCCGGCACCCATGCACAGCGCGATATGGTCGAAACCCATCGTCCAGGCGTCGTCGATCGACAACGTGCCGCCGCCGCCGAAGCGGATACCGCCGAAATGTGCGAACTGAGCGCGCCGCCGCTCCAGCAGCAGGCGGACCAGCTTCAGGTAGTTCTTGTTCCAGCGGACGGTGATGCCGTACTCGGCGACGCCACCGAAGCCGGCCATCACCCGGTCATCCAGGTTTTCATACAACGTCTCGACGTCACGCACCGGGATGGTCGGATCGAAGCCTAGCGGCTCGATCTTCAGCCCATCGATGGCGACCACGGTATGGCCGTCGTTCATCAGGTGATGCGCCAACGTGAAGCCGGCTGGGCCGAGGCCAACGATCAGCACCTTGCGGCCGCTGTCCGGCCGGGGCAGCGGGCGGCGGATATCCAGTGGGTTCCAACGCGTCAGCAGCGCGTAGATCTCGAAGCCCCAGGGCAGGCCCAGGACGTCCTTCAGCACCGAGGTTTCCGCCTGCGGAATGTCGACCGGTTCCTGCTTCTGGTAGATGCAGGCCTTCATGCAGTCGTTGCAGATACGGTGACCGGTGGCCGCCATCATCGGGTTGTCGATGGCGATCGTGGCGAACGCGCCCAGCACCGCGCCCTGGGCGCGCAGGGTGTGCATCTCGCTGATCTTTTCGTCCAGCGGACAGCCGTTGAGGGTGACGCCGAACACAGATTTCTGGAACTGGCCGGTCTTGCGGTCCTTCATCCCCTTGCTGCAGGAGTCCTTGCCCTGCGTGTGGCACCAGATGCAGTAGTTCATCTGGTCCAGCGCCTGCTGGGTGTTCATCCCGTGATCGGTCAGGGCAAAGCCTTCCCGGTGCCGCCAGTCATGCTCCGGCAGGCGGAGCATGGTCACGCCATCACGCTCAATGGTTTCAACCGGCACGAGATGATTCGGGTCGATGCGGTGGGGCGTGTGGAACAGGGTGCCGCCACGATGCGCCTGCTGGCCTTCCGGCGTCAGGGTCGCCCAGGCTGCGTAGCGCAGGGCTTCGTCCAATGCCTCGGGATCGTTTTCCCAGGCGTATGTAGCGAAGCCGAGTTCCGTGAGCGTTTCACCGATGCGGGCTTCCAGGGCGGCCCGCAGAGCGGGTCCGTCGAAGCCGGCGGGATCGGGATATTTCTTCACGGCCTGACGCTGCACGAACAGGCGCTTGCAGGCGTGGATCGGGTCCAGTGCCAACGTCTGCTTTGCCAGCGCCTGGGTTTCCGCATCAATCCCGAACAGTGTCGATACGAAGCCGTCGAGGTGCGGCCCGATGGCGACGACCAGATCCGCTTCTTCCCGCAGCGACAGGCTGTCGGGCGCGGCGCGGGCTGCCAGCAGGCGCTGATTCAGGGTGGGATCGACTTTCGCCAGTTGGTCGAGGAAGCAACGGTCGAGGCTGATCAGGCCGTCACGGGTGCCGAGGTCAGTGAAGGCAAACCCGAAACCAAGGCGCGGAGCATCAGAGACAGTCACGAGATCACTTTCCAGGAAAGGCGCTGAACTGCGCCGGGAACAATCCGGCCGCTTTCGCGCATTGCTGCGATTGCGAAAACCCAGCCGATGCCACACGATGCCCGCCGGGGCAATCAGTATAAGTCACAGGTCTGACCGGACCTGCGTTTATGTGTGTCAGCCGGCATGGAAGTCCAGGTCATGATCGGGTCGGATTGACCCGATCATGACCTGGAAGTCTTTGTTTGATCCCATGATTCACGCCCTCCGGCTTTCAGCCTCAGGCCATCATACTCTAGCAGGATGAGGCTTCGGCAGGCGCCAGCCATTGCAGCAGCTTGCGAGTCAGGATCGCCATGGTCAGCGGCTTGGTAATCTGATCGTCCATGCCGCTGTCCAAGGCAGCCTCGCGGCTACCTTCCATCGCATGCGCAGTCAACGCAACGATTGGTGTGCGGCGCCGCAGGACCGCTTCAAGCCGGCGGATGGCCTGCGTCGCCTCATACCCGTCCATTTCGGGCATCTGGCAGTCCATCAGTACCAGGTCGAACCGGCGCTCCCGGTACGCGGATATCGCTTCAAGCCCGTTCCGCGCGGTCTCGACCTTGCAGCCGAGCGTTTCCAGCAAGGCCTGCGTGACCCTCAGGTTGGCCGGATTATCTTCCACAAGCAGGATGGATACGCTTTGGCGGCCAAAGCGCTTCAGCGCGGCGCGGAATTCCACGCCGGCGGGCGACACGAAGGCTGGCTGTGTGGTGGTGGGGGCGACGACGGGGGGCGGTTCCGGCGGTCGCGCTGGTGGTGTGATAACCGGAACGACCGTGTCGGGCAGACGCTCCAGGACAACGGTAAACCAGAAGGTGGAGCCGATGCCCACTGTGCTTTGCACACCGATATCGCCATCCATCATGTGGACAAGCTGGCGGGCGATCGACAGCCCCAGGCCGGTGCCACCATATCGCCGTGTCATGGAGCTGTCGGCCTGGGCGAATGCGTCAAAGATCACCGCTTGTCTTTCGGCCGGCACGCCGATGCCGGTGTCGGTTACCTCGAAGCGGACACGGATCGTCTTCTCATCCTCGGGCTGACCGGAACAGCGAACGGTCACGGTCCCTTCAGGGGTGAACTTGATTGCATTTCCGACCAGGTTGGTGAGTATCTGTTGCAGCCTATGCTTGTCCCCCGCCACCACCGTATTCATGTCCTGCGTGATGGCTGTCAGCAGGGTCAGGCTCTTGGTGCGTGCCTGTTCGGTAAACAGAAGCCGGACATCGTGCAGGATCGATGGCAGGTGGAACGGCACGGCCACAAGTTGCAGCCGTCCGGCCTCAATACGGGAAAGATCGAGGATGTCGTCCACCAGGCGCAGCAGGGACTGGCTGGATTGGGCGGCAGTCTCGACATGGCGTTGCAGCGACGGTGTCAGTTCGGTCATCTGCATCAGCTCGATCATGCCGACGACGCCGTTCAGTGGCGTGCGGATTTCATGGCTCATGTTCGCCAGGAACTGGCTTTTGGCGGCGTTGGAGGTTTCGGCCTCATGCAGCGCCTTGTGGGTTTCCGCTGCCCGCCGGCGCAGTACCTCCAGCATGGTGTTGAAAGCTGCGCCGAGCTGACGGATTTCACGAGGGACAAGGCCGTGAAAGGCCGGTACCGCGACCTCATCATTGTCGTTCAGCACCGCTTCGGCCGTGTTCGCCACGCTGCGCACCGGACGCGCGAGATACAGGGCGACGAGCCACGCCATGATGGCGGCCCAGGCAAAGGATGCTACGGCGATGATGGTGGCTGGTTTATTCAACTGGGTGGCACGCCGGGAGACCAATCGCCCGGCCTTGATGGTGGTGAAAAACCTGTTGTCCCGCGGGCTGCAGGCGGGCGTGTTTAAACGCAATCTTGACCCCGTTGATCTACATCTGATGATCAGCGCGATGTGTTACTATCGCGTGTCGAACCGGCAGACCTTTGGCACCATTTTCGAATGTGACCTGAACGAGCCGAAATTGCGCGAACGCCAGCGCCGCATGATTACTGATGCGGTGGCGCTCTTCATGATGTCGGCAGATTAACCACCATATTCGCGCTGCCTCGTCATGGCGGCCAAGCGGATGGGCGCGTTATTGGCGCCAAACCCCTGGTAACCATGGCGCTCCAACAACTCGAAGAAGAACCGGCCAGAAAAATGTGGCGTGTAAGCATGGCGGAACTCACCATACGCATCGCGGTCGTACAG
>DAICYU010000275.1 GCA_027311485.1 Acetobacteraceae bacterium | reverse complement strand
GGCAACGGCGCACTGGCTGACGGACCAGTTGCGGCCTTCGGGCGTGGCGGTGACGCGGGTGGGCCAGGGCGTGCCGATCGGCGGGGCATTGGATGTGCTGGACGACGGCACGCTGGGCGCGGCGCTGCGGGGACGGCGGGCGGTCTGACCTTTGATGACGGCGCCGGCACCGCCTTGCCTCACAGCGCGCATCGGGTGTTTGAGTGATCGGTCAGCCGAGTTGTGCCGCCACCTTGGCGACAAGCGCTTCCCGGTCTCGCCGCGTTGCCTCCATCCGCTGGCGCACCGATGCGACGATTTCCGGCCGAGCGGTCTCGGGGCTGCCGGCGTTGAAGGGCGGCGCAGGGGCATATTCGATGCCAAGCTGGATGCCCTCGGCCACGTCCTGCCCAGCAAGTTCGGCGACCATGGTCAGGGCGAAGTCGATGCCGGCGGTGACGCCGCCGCCGCTCATGAATTTGCCGTCGCGCACCACGCGCCCCTGGGTCGGGATGGCGCCGAGTGTCGCCAGCAGGTCCATCCACGCCCAATGCGTGGTCGCCTTGCGGCCCCGCAGCAGGCCGGCCGCGCCCAGGACCAGGGCGCCGGTGCAGATCGAGCCGACGAAGCGGGCCTGATCGGCGCGCGTGCGCAGGAAGGTCAGCACTGCTTCATCCTCCATCAACGCCAGCACCCCTGCCCCGCCCGGCACGCACAGCACGTCCAGCGGCGGGCAATCGGCCAGCGTGGTGTCGGGCAGCATCCGGAAGCCGCCGCCGCAGACGATAGGGTCGAGGGTTTTCCACAGCAGCCGGACCTCGGCGCCGGGGAGGTTGGTGAAGACCTGCAGCGGGCCGGTCAGGTCGAGTTGCGTCATGGCGGGAAAAGCCAGCAGGCCGATGCGGAACTGGGTCATGCAAAATCTCCTGTGAGTGGACAGGGGCATGGTGGCATGGCAGGGTTTGGCGGAAATGCCATTCACCCCTCGGATTCCGCCAGAGCCGGTCGCAGTCGATATCCTGGCCTTCCCGGATGTGCAGCTGCTGGACGTGACCGGGCCGTACCAGGTGTTTGCCACCGCCAACCGGCTGGCCGACGATGCGGGCCTGCCGCCGCCTTACACGCTGCGGGTGGTGGCTGCCGAAGCGGGGCCGGTTGCCTCCAGCGGCGGGCTGGCACTGGTCGCCACGGGGCTGCCGCCGGCCGATACGCCGCTGGATACGTTGATCGTGGCCGGTGGCGCGGGGGTTCACACGGCTTGCCAGGACGCGGCCTTACGGGCGTGGGTTGTGCAGCGGGCCGCGGCCGCGCGGCGTGTCGCATCGGTATGCACCGGCGCATTCCTGCTGGGTGCCGCCGGTTTGCTGGATGGGCGGCGGGCGACAACACACTGGTCCCGCTGCGCCGATCTGGCGCGCCGATTCCCGGCCGTGCGGGTCGAGCATGACCCGATCTATGTCAACGACGGCAAAGTCTGGACATCGGCGGGCGTGACCGCCGGGATCGACCTGGCGCTCGCGCTGCTCGAAGCCGATCTGGACCGTTCGGCGGCGACCGCCGTGGCTCGGCATCTGGTGGTGTTCGCCAAGCGGCCCGGGGGACAGGCGCAGTTCAGCGCCGGGCTGGCGCTGGCAGGCACGGACCCCGGCTTCGACGCGCTGCACGCATGGATACGGGAAAACCTGCGTGGCCCGCTGAGTGTGCCGCAACTGGCCGAGCGAGCTGGGATGAGCGAACGGAATTTTCTACGCCGGTACCGGCAGGCGACGGGCACCTCCCCGGCGCGGGCTGTCGAGCAACTGCGCGTTGAAGCCGCCCGGCAGGCGCTGGGCGTACCCGGACAGCCGCTGAAGCGGGTGGCGCGGGACTGCGGTTTCGGCTCTGAGGAGACGATGCGGCGGAGCTTCCTGCGCGTGCTGGCCGTGTCGCCGCAGGCGTATCGGGAACGGTTTCCAGTCTGACCAGGGGCGCTGGACGGCGACCAGTGTTGGTTCCTGCACAGGCCGGTTTGGCCGGAGGCTCAGCCTCCGGCCATGGCCCGAGGGGGACCGCTATGCCGCCATGGCGCCGCGCTTCTCGCCGTCCTCGCGCAGCAGGTGGGCCAGCAGCAGGCGACGCATGCGCCGGCGGCGCAACATGCCGCCGGCGACGAGCAGGCGGAACAACCGGCGATCCTCCCCGCCTTCCTCCTCCCCGCCTTCTTCCTCTTCCTCACCCGCCTCGCCACGTTCCTTCAGGAGATGCGCGAGCAGCAGGCGACGGACACGCCGGCGGCGCATGATGCCGACCGCGATCAAAAGGCGCAGCAGCCGGCGGTCGTCACCACCGCCTTCCTCCTCCTCGCCTTCCTCCTCCTCACCCGCCTCGCCACGTTCCTTGAGGAGATGCGCGAGCAGCAGGCGACGCATACGCTGGCGGCGCATGAAGCCGGCGGCCAGCATCAGACGCACGAGGCGGCGGTCGTCCTCGCCACCTTCCTCCTCCTCGCCTTCCTCCTCTTCCTCACCCGCCTCGCCACGCTCCCGCAGGAGGTGGGCGAGCATCAGGCGGCGCAGGCGCCGGCGGCGCATGATGCCACCGGCGACCAACAGGCGCATGAGCCGACGGTCCTCGTCGCCTTCCTCCTCCTCCTCCTCGCCTTCCTCTTCCTCCTCGCCCGCCTCGCCCCGCTCCCGCAGGAGATGCGCGAGCAGCAGGCGACGCAGGCGGCGACGGCGGATCAGGCCGCCGGCCGCCAGAAGGCGGGCGATCCGGCGCTCGTCGTCGCCGCCGCGCTCCTCCTCCTCACCGCCTTCCTCCTCTGCCTCGCCCCGCTCGCGGAGCAGGTGGGCAAGCAGCAACCGGCGCATACGCCGGCGGCGCAACATACCGCCGCCAATCAGCAGGCGGACAACCTCTTCGTCGCGGCCGCCTTCCTTTTCACCCGCCGCGGCGGCGGCGGGACGTTCACGCAACAAGGTATCGAGATCCATGAGATCCTCCTGAGTAGAATATTGTTTCTTTATCGTAATTTATGTGCCCGCCGTGCCGTTTCCTCCCGGGGAGGCAGGCGGGCGCGATGTGCTTCAACAATCCCCCGGGAAGCTTGAGGGCCTGATCGGCTGGCATGGATCAGCCGATCAGGCCTTGTCGAGTTGTTGCGAAGCGCGATTCATGCCGCTGGCCGTTCCGCCTCTGGCAATCGCGCGCTAAACCGGACCACTTTCACCGCTGTGGGTGGCGCTGGTCTGCCGGATCAGCGTTCCCAGGATGGCCCGGCTCATGACGTCATGCTGCAGCAGGTGCCGCGCCGAGCTGCGCTGAATCAGGGGCTGCAGCAGCAGACTTCGAAGATGCGCCTCCTGTTCGGTTGTGGCCGCATTGGCTTCATCGGCCGCGGCGCCAAGCACGCAGGCGATTCCTGCTTCGAACGCCTGTTCGATGATGGTTTCAAGTGTCGCGTCGGCGCTTTCCCGGGCGAGGCTGGCTCTTTCCCCCTCAGAGAGTTCATGCGGAGGACCGGCGCCGTCGATACCCTCGATCTTGATGATCTGCCCGGTTTCGGCGGCAACGGTGAACATCAAGAGCTTATCGTGCGTGCCTTTTTCGCTGTCCGGGCGGGATGGCTCTGTCATCGCCGCGTTTGCCGCGACATCCAGGCTCGAACCGCCAGTCGTCTCGTCGGCTCCACTCATTTACTGTGCCTCCTCCAAGCAGTCACCGGGCTTCGGACGCAAATCGGCGGGCTTCGATCCGTGGGCATCAATTCCTTGGCCGCGTCGGCCAGTGGTCCACGGGATACGTTCCCCGGGCTGTAATCCTACAGGCCATATCCCATGGACGCATACGTCCACCGGCTTCGGCCGGCCCCGACGGAATTGGGGCCGGCCGGCACGGCCGGGAGTGCCCTTCAAACCGACAATGGCCAAGCTCGGTTGCGATGGTCAAACATCCGAACAGATCGGCGTCTTACAAATATTGCCGACGTCCCGCGTCAGTCTCGTTAAAGCCATAGCAGTATAGCGGGCCGCAATGTGGAGGAGTTTACAGGCCTTCTCATTGACTTTGATCAAGACCGGCGCAGAATTTCAAAATGCCGGCCGGATCATGGTCACAGGCTGCGTCGTCCGGCGGGCACGGGCCGCGGCGCCCGGCATTTGAAGCCGCGCCCGCCAAGGTGGCAGGCAGCTCAGGCCGGTGGCGCGACGAAGAAGAAGCCGATGCCGAACAGCAGATACACGCCCAGCAGCAGCACGCCCTCAAACCACGTCGTCTCGCCGTCGCCGGCGATGGCGTTGATGGCGAAGGCGGTCCCGGCGATGGCGAACAGCTCCAGCGGGTTATTAAATACAAGTGTCATCGGGTGCCCCATCAGCCAGGAGCCGATGACCAGCAGCGGCGCCAGCACAAGCGCGACCTGGATGGCGGAGCCGACGCAGATGGACATCACCAGCCCCATGCGATCCTGCCGGGCGAACCAGGCGGCGGAAAAAACGTCCGATATGGTGCCGATCATCGCAAGCACGACCACGCCCAGGAACAACGGCGACAGCCCAAGCGCGCCGGCGGTGGCCTCCAGCGCCCCCGACACCAGTTCCGCCTCAATCGCGATCACTGCGGTGGCGGCCAGCAGCACGGCGACGGACAGCCACAGCGGCCAGGCATCGTCGGCTTCCTCCACCTCACCCGAGGCGAAGACGTCACGGTGGGTGATCAGGGTGTAGATCAGGTTGCCGGCATACAGCAGCAGCAGCACGACCGAGACACCGAGGCTGAGATGCTCATCGCTGATGCCCATGCCGTCCTTCCGGATCACGGCGCGGCCGGTGAAGTCGAACACCGCCGGCAGGAACAGGGCGACGACCACCAGGATCAGCAGGCTGCTCAGCAGGCCGGCGCGTTCGCGTTTGAAGCGCTGCTCATCGCGCCCGATGCTGCCGACGACAATGGCGAGGCCAAGGCCGAGCAGGCCGGTGGCGAGGATGGAACCGGTGATCTGGGCGCGGACGACGTCGGCGTTGCCATCCATCAGCACGAACAGGGCCAGGATCAGCTCCGACAGGCTGCCGAAACTGACGCTGAGCAGCCCGCCAACAGCGGCACCCGCTCGGCTGGACAACTGGTCGGTCGCGCGCCGGATCCAGTCGGCGAGGATGGCGATGGCAACCGCACCGGCGGCGAACACCCAGATCGGGGCGGCGCCGGTCAGGTAGGACAGCGCGGGCGCGACGGGCACCGCCAACAGAAAGGACATGGGGGCGGCGAGCCGCTTCAGCATGCGGGCAGGATCCGATCGGGTAAAAGGGGGCAGGGTCAGGCGGCGGAAGTCTACGGAACACCACGACGGGTCACGGGTTCCATCCGCCGTTGATCACCGCCCCCATCCGGCGGGATCAGGCCGACACGGCTACGGCCCCTTGCGCCGCATGCCGCCCCTGCCCTTGCGCTTCGATGGATCGTAGCCGCCGCCGCCAGGGCCCAGCGGCTCAGGCGTGCGGTCGCGCTTGGGACGCAGGGAGGCGCTGGGCATGGGCGGCGGCGGCAGGCCGAGATCCATCGCCTCCAGCCGCTTAATCTCATCGCGCAGGCGGGCGGCCTGCTCGAACTCCAGGTTCGCGGCGGCAGCCCGCATCTGCTTTTCCAGCGCGGCGATGGCACTTTTCAGGTCCTTGCCGACAAACTCGTTCACCTCGGCGTCCCTCACCGGGGCGACGGTGACGTAATCCTGCTCGTAAACGCTCTCCAGCACCGTGCCGATGTGCTTGCGGACCGAGGTCGGGGTGATGCCGTGGGCCTCATTCCAGGCGGTCTGCTTGGTGCGGCGGCGTTCGGTCTCCTCGATGGCGGCGCGCAGCGACCGGGTCATCGTGTCGGCGTACAGGATCACCCGGCCGTCCACGTTGCGGGCGGCGCGGCCGATGGTCTGGATGAGCGAGGTCTCGCTGCGCAAGAACCCCTCCTTGTCGGCATCCAGGATGCCGACAAGCTCCACCTCCGGCAAGTCCAACCCCTCGCGCAAGAGATTCAC
>DAICYU010000274.1 GCA_027311485.1 Acetobacteraceae bacterium | reverse complement strand
ACCGCATCACCACGCGGCGGTTGGTGATGGTATACAGCGTCGTCCGTCCGACCGCCCACGCGAACAGCAGCAGCAGACCCACCGCCACCGCGGCCAGCCCGAACCATTGCAGCAGTGCCAGCGCCACCGCCCCTGCCGGGGTGCCCGAGGCCACCCGGTCGGCAAATCCCCACGTGATCAATGCGGCGAAGTAGCCCACCATCCAACGGATCTTCAGCGCGCGGCGGGCGAACACGTCCCACCGCGGGGCACCCTGCCACAGGATCGTTTCGCCGGCCGGCAGCGGTGCGGGCAGCCCCGGGACAGGTTCGAAATCGTGTTCGAAGATCATAGCAGCGGCCCCATGCGGTCAGCGGTTGCATACAGGTGGCCACTGGAGAAATAGGCCTGGATCTGGTCCTCCTCCCGCAACGTGACCTGGTCGGGGTTCGCCAGTCCGGGCGCCGGCGCAAACTGCACCGCCAGCACCGATTCAACGAACGCCCGCCCCCCGGTTTCCACCTTCACCAGCGGCATCGGCACCAGCACCCGGCCGCCGCCGGTCAGCGCGACCTCGACATAGCGAACACAGGTTTCGGCGCGGTCGATCCACAGATCGGCCACCGTGCCAGCCGTGACACCATCGGCGGCAATGACCTCGTGTCCGATGGGGTTCGGCCCTTCCTCATCGATGTGGTGGTCGGTGGCGACACGCAGCGGCACGACGCGGTTGGCATGGAATTCCTGCATCATGTCAGGCCTGTCGTCGCGCAGCGCGTAGGCTGCCGGGCCGGCCGCGGACAGCATCGGGTTGCCCAGCGGGTCCTGCGGCGCGCCCGGCCACATGGCGACCGGCTGTGCCTGAAACGCAGGTTCAACTTCCTCCGGACGCGGGGCCAGCACGGTGCGGCCGTCAGCCAACAGGAAGGCTTTTGGCTTCGGCGGCAGCGGGAAGCCGGGCAGCGTGTAGCCCGGGCGTTCGGTAACCAGCGGATAGCCTTCCCGCTTGTCCTCTCGCCGCAGATAGAAGATCAGCCCGGCGAAGAAGATCCAGAACGCGTACAGGGCGACCTGTGCGACGTCGATATAGCCGGTTATGGCGCCGTATTGCATGACATCACCTCGGAAGACTCAGCGGATGGGAAGTCAGGTTGCCGATCCCGAACCCCGGCACGCTCGTGCGCCGGACCAGCGGGCCGATGGCGACCAGGGTCGCGAACAGCAGGGCAATTTCGATGTGATAGACGACTGAATAGCCGGTGGCCTGGTTCGCCATCGCCTGCCCGAGCAAACCGTTCGTCGCCAGGGCGGAGACACCGTCGCGGATCAGGCCGCCCGCCGCGACCGCCAAACCCGCGGCCGAGGCCTGCACGGCCCCCCAGACGCCAAGCGCCAGGCCGATCTGACCGTGGCGGGCGGTGGCCATCGCCGCCGTCAGCGTGCAATGCGCGAACAGGCCGGCGCCGAAGCCGATCAACGCGGTGCCCAGGGCGAACAGCGCCAGGGACGACAACGGCGCGGCGAAGATTACCAGGCTGAACGCGGCCAGCCCGGTTACCGCCCCGAAAGCCGCCAGCCGGTATGGATCGGCACCACGCCCCAGCAGCCGGGCCGCGACGCCGAAGCCACTCAGGCCGCCGAAAGCCAGCAGCGCGCTCAGGCTGGTCGTCGTGCCCACCGGCAGGTGCAGGACCTGGCCGCCATACGGCTCCAGCAGGATATCCTGCATGCTGAACGCGACCGTGCCCATGCCCAGGGCGACCAGCCGGCGCTTGGCGAACGGCAACTCACGGAACGATTGCCAGGCTTCCTGGAACGTCGGCTGCACGCGGTTGCGGGCGGTGCGGGACGGATCACGCGCCTCCTGCTTCCACAGCGCGCACACGTTCAGCACCATCGTGGCCAGGGCCGTCCCCTGGATCACCTGGATCAGCCGGACCTCGGAGAAATGCGCCAGCAGCGCGCCATAGGTCGCGGCGCCGCCGACCATGCCCAGCAACAGCATCATGAACAGCAGCGCGACGACCTTCGGATGCGCCTCGGGCGGTGCCAGGTCGGTCGCCAACGCCAACCCGACGGTCTGCGTCGTGTGCAGGCCGGCGCCGACCAGCAGGAACGCCAGCGCCGCGCCGATATGCCCGAACACCGGCGGCCCGTTGGAATCGCCTGACAGAACGATCAGCGCGAACGGCATGATCGCCAATCCGCCGAACTGCAGCAGCGTGCCCATCCAGATGTACGGCACGCGCCGCCAGCCCAGGGCGGATGTGTGCGTATCGGACCGGAAACCGACCAGCGCCCGGAATGGCGCGAACACCAGCGGCAGGGAGATCATCACCGCCACAAGCCATGCCGGCACGCCAAGCTCGACAATCATCACCCGGTTCAGGGTGCCAACCAGCAGCACCACGGCCAGGCCGACGGATACCTGGAACAGGGACAGCCGCAACAACCGCCCCAGAGGAAGCTCGGGCGTGGCGGCATCGGCGAACGGCATGAACCGCGTGCCGATCCCCATCCACTTGTTGGCAAGCCGGGAATTGAACGGGTTCACGACCGGGTCACCTCCAGGGCTTGGGAGATGTAGAAGCCACGCGCCACGCGATGCGTGCGATGCGGGGCCCAGCCCGGCACGCCGGCGATCAGCTTGCGGATCGTGCGCGGGCGGACCGGCTCGATCGCCGGGGACCGGTCACCGCGCGGGAACAATTGCCCGACGGCGTGCATCACCGTCAGCGCCGGCGTGCGCGGCGCAAAGGTGAACAGCACCGCCCGCTCGGTGCGCTGGCACAGGC
Organism: Acetobacteraceae bacterium; assembly: GCA_027311485.1. Classification (GTDB taxonomy): domain Bacteria; phylum Pseudomonadota; class Alphaproteobacteria; order Acetobacterales; family Acetobacteraceae; genus Rhodopila. Next base: position 3,215 of record DAICYU010000274.1, on the reverse strand, counting down.
CGTCCAGCACACGCGCCACGTCACGCGGCCGGTAATGGATCAGCGAGTCCATCGCCACGACATAGTCGAAACGACCCAGGCCGGGATCCAGCATATCGCCGACACGAAAGTCGATATCGAGCTGCCGCGGCAGCCGTTCCTGCGCCAGCCCGACCAGCGTGGGCGACAGGTCGATGGCGACCACCTGCGCGCCGCGCAGCGCCGCCTCCACCGCCAGGGCACCCGTGCCGCAGCCAGCGTCCAGGATTCGCGCGCCATGCAGATCGGCCGGCAGCCAGGACAGCAGCGTGCGCCGCATGTCGTCCCGGCCGGCGCGCACGGTGGCGCGGATGCGGTTGACCGGTGCATCCGATGTCAGGCGCTTCCATGCCTCGACAGCGGTGCGGTCGAAATATTGCAGCAGTTCGCCGCGGCGGGTTGCGTAAGTGAGTGTGGGCATCAGTCGAATCCCAACAGGTCGAAGATGTCGCGGTCCTTCAGCGGGTGTGCGTCCAGCGGTTCCGTTCCGGCGAGCAAAGTGGCCGCCAGGCGTAGATATTCCGTCTGTACCGCAACGATTTCCGGCGTCGGCTCCATTTCGAACAGCGTCGATTTCTTCAGGCGGGACCGACGGATCGCGTCCAGCTCCGGCAGATGCGCCAACGTCCGCATGCCCGTACGGGCATTGAACTTGTCGATCTGATCCGTCGCGGCGCTGCGGTTGGCGATCACGCCGCCGACGCGAACCTCATAGTTGCGCGCCTTGGCCTGGATCGCGGCGACGATGCGGTTCATCGCGAAGATGCTGTCGAAGTCGTTGGCGGCGACGATCAGCGCCCGCCCGGCATGCTGCAGCGGCGATGCGAACCCGCCGCACACCACATCGCCCAGCACGTCGAACAGCACTACGTCGGTGTCCTCCAGCAGGTGATGCTCCTTCAGCAACTTCACCGTCTGGCCCACCACATAGCCGCCGCAGCCGGTGCCCGCCGGCGGTCCGCCGGCTTCGACGCACATCACGCCATTATAGCCCTGATACACAAAGTCCTCGGGCCGCAGTTCTTCCGAGTGGAAGTTCACGCTCTCCAGGATGTCGATCACCGTCGGCACCAGGCATTTCGTCAGCGTAAACGTCGAATCGTGCTTCGGATCGCAACCGATCTGCAGCACACGCTTGCCCAGCTTGGAAAACGCCACCGACAGGTTCGACGACGTCGTGCTTTTGCCGATGCCGCCCTTGCCATAGATCGCAATAATCTGCGTTTCTTTCTTCACCGGTCCAGTCGCCGGGGCGTCGGGCTCGATGGCCGCCTCCGAACGAAGCTGCGACAAGGCGGCGTCGAAGGGAGCGTTCATGCGCTGGCTCTCCAATCAAGGATCATTTTCAGGCAGGCCGCATCGGTGAACGCGGTCTGGTAGGCGGCCGCGGCGTTCGCGGCCGCAACGCGGTGGGTGATCAGGCCGTCCAGAGACAAGGCCCGGCGGGCAATCAGCTGCTGCACAGCCCGCAGATCGGCGGGTTGCCATTGCGCGGCGATGCGCAGCCGCGCTTCGCGCATGAAGGCGGTCGGGAAGGCAAAGGACAGCCGATCCGCATAAAATCCGGCCAGCACAATTTCGCCGCCCGGGCCAAGCCGGCTGATCAGGGTGTCGAGCAGCCCGGCGTCGCCGCTGGCGTCGCAAATGCACCGGTAATCGCGGCGGGAGTCCTCATCCGGATGCAGCACGCGATAGTCGTCCGGGCTGTCGCGCCGAACCGGGTTGGTCTCCCAGACCGTCGGCATCTGGCCGCCGGCCGCCAGCACGAGGCGGGCCAGCAGGCGCCCAACCACGCCGTGACCGACGATCAGTTCGGGCAGGTGGTGTCCGTCGGCGATGGCATGTTGCGCCGTCGCGGCCAGGGCGATCAGGATCCCCCGCTCCCCCAATTCCGCATCGATTGCCATCGCTCGGCTGGCCGGCACCACGAGGCGGGAGGCGGCGCCGCCGAACAGGCCGCGGATCTCACCAAAGCAGGTCGCGCCAGGAACGAAGACGGTTTCGCCGATGCGGGATTGATGGCCAGGGCCGGCGGCAACCACACGGCCGACCGACTCGTAGCCGGGCACCAGCGGATAGCCCATGCCAGGGAACGCAGGCATCCGCCCCTGCCACAACAGCCGCTCGGTTCCGGTGCTGATGCCGCTGTAGGCAATGTCCACCACCAGGTCCGACTCGCCGGGCGAGGTCAGCAGCACCCGGTCAACCGAGAGACTTTCAGGCCTGTTCAGAACAACGGCTAACGCTTCCATCCCCGCACCTCCTGTCAACTGGTGACATTGGGTTTGCGCTTTCCGTCATCCTAGATTGACATATTAAACTGTCAACTATGATTTACGGTTGTGCAGTGCGTTCATCACGCGTCGCGACAAGAATGCGCACCAGCATCGGACGCCGGCTGGGCAGCGCGCGGATCTGGCTGAAGCCGGCGGCCTGCAGCATGTGCGTCAGTTCCTCCATGCGGCGCGGCCGTCCGCTGCCCATCGCCAGCAAGTAGAAGATGAAATACGCCTCCACGCCCGGGGCAGCCGGTGTTCCCGCCATCGGCTCCGCCAGCAGTAGTGTTCCGCCCGGCGGCAGGGCGTTCCAGGCCGAGCGCAGGATGCGCATGGCGTCCTGGTCGTCATGATCGTGGATGACCCGCACCAGCGATACGATGTCGGCTCCAGGCGGCAGATTGCCGGCGCGGACGTCGCCGCCGTAGGCCTGGGCGCGGTCCTGCAATCCGGACCCGGCCAGATGTTGCTGTGCCCGTTCGGCGACCGCCGGCAGGTCGAACAGCATCAATTTCAGGTGTGCGGCGCGTGCGGCCACCTGGGTCAGGAAGGTGCCGTCACCGCCGCCGATGTCCAAAAGGCAGCGGTGGCGATCCAGCCGGTAGGCATCCAGGATATCCTCGGCGACCAGCGGCTGGGATGCGGCCATCAGGTCGCTGTAGGCCGCGACGTCGGTGGCGCCGATGGGTTTGCAGCCCGCGGCGGCATAGGGCCACAGCCGTCCGAGCGCGGTGTCACGGTGCTCGCCGCGCAGCAGCGCGACAGGATCGCGCAGGTCGGCATACAGCAGCGGGTGGTGTCCGATCATCGCCGTCGCGCCCGGATTGCCGGCGAGCGCTGCGCCCAGCACGCCCAGGCCAAACCGATCGGCGCCGCGGCGTTCCAGCAGGCGCAGGGCGGCGGCTGCCTCCAGCAGGCGGG
>DAICYU010000273.1 GCA_027311485.1 Acetobacteraceae bacterium | reverse complement strand
AATACCAGTTTCATCACCAGCGGCGGCATCGCCGAACCCTCGGCATAATGCAGCCAGTAACTGCAGCGCACGCGCTCGGGTGTGCCGGCCGCCGGCATCAGCCCGCCGGTGAACAACGCCGCGATGGAAACCCCGGTGACCGACCCGATGGTGATCAGCACCAGCGACGGCGGAATCGTCTCGCTCATCGCGCCCGAGGCCGACAGCAGCGACACCAGCTCCCCCTCGTTGACGCCGCGCCGCTTCATCTCGGGGAACAGCACCGGCGCGATCGCCGCCATGTCGGCGGCTTTGGAGCCGGAGATACCGGACACGAGGTACATCGCCCCCAGCAGCACATACGACAGCCCGCCGCGTACATGGCCCAGCAGCGACGCCAGGAAGTTGACCATGGCGCGGGCCATGCCGGTCATCTCGATCAGCAGGCCCAGGAAGACGAACAGCGGCACCGCCAGCAGGATCAGGTTGCTCATGCCTTCATCCATCCGTGACACCACGATGGTCAGCGGTGTGCGGGTCAGCGTCGCCAGATAGGCCAGCGTGGCGAGGCCGAAGGCAAAGCCGATCGGCACCGACAGCAGCACGCCGGTGCCCAGCAGCAGCACGAAAAACAGCACCAGGTTCCAGTTGCCCAGCGCGTGCAGCGACGGCCCGGCGAAATGCAGCACCGCCGCCAGGGCGCCGATCGCCAGCACGCCGAACGCCGCGTCCTTCCACGACAGTCGCAGCAGCCGGCTGAGCGCGGTCACCACCATCAGCAGCCCGCCGGCCAGGATCGCCACGGCGCGATAGGTGTCGTGGATGCCCAGGGCAGGGGTCTCGATAAACCACTGGTCCGACGCATAATCCCAGGCCGAGGGGATCAGCATCACCAGGAACACCGCCACGGCGGCGGAGGCCAGCGCCTCGGTCCGCGCGCGACCGGCCGGCGACAGCCCGGACACGACGGCGGTCAGCCGCATATGCTCCGACCGTTGCAGCGCAATCACGCTGCCCAGCATCGCCAGCCACAGGAACAGGATCGAGGCCAGTTCATCCGTCCACACCAGCGGGGCATGGAAGACGTAGCGGGCCATGACGCCGGTGAACAGCACGATGACCTCGGCGACCACCAGGATGGCGGCCGGGATCTCGGCGATCAGCCGCAGCGCCCGTTCGATGCGGGACGCCGCGGCTGCCGAACGGGGCGCGCGGGTCATGCGCCGGTCAGGACAGCGTGCCGACTTCGGATTCCAGGATGCCCCAGGCCTGATCACCGAACTTCTTCTTCCATTCGGCGTAGAAGCCGGCCTTCTTCAGCGCGTCCCGGAACGCCGGCTTGTCCGCCTCCACGAACGTCAGGCCCTTGGCCTTCAGCGTCTCGGCCACCGATCCGTTCAGCTTCACCAGATCGGCGCGTTCATCCAGGGCCGAGTGGTTGAGCTCCTTGGCGATGGTCTCCTGGATGTCGGGCGGCAGGCCGCTGTAGCTGCGCTTGTTGGCCAGCATCCAGAACCCGTCCCACATGTGGTCGGTCAGGCAGACGTATTTCTGCACCTCATACAGCTTCGCCAGCTCGATCAGCGTCAGCGGGTTTTCCTGCCCCTCGGCGATCTTGGTCTGCAGCGCCGAATAGACCTCGCTGAAGTTGATGCTGATCGGTGACGCCTGCAGCGCCTGGAACATGCTGGTCCACAGCGGCGACACCGGCACGCGGATCTTGAACCCGTGCAGGTCGGCCGGTTCCTTGATCGGATGGGTGGAGCTGGTGATCTGCCGGAAGCCGTTGTCCCACATCTTGTCCATGGCAACCAGGCCACGCTTGTCGATCTCACCGCGGACATAAGCGCCCAGCTTGCCGTCCATCGCCTTCCAGACTTCATTATAGTCCTTGAAGGCGAAGCCGACGCCGTTGATCGAGGCCGGGGGCACCAGCGTCGCCAGGATCAGCCCCGACAGCGTGAAGAAGTCGATGGCGCCCGAGCGCAACTGCGATAACATATCGGTGTCGGAGCCAAGCTGGTTGTTCGGGAACAGCTGGATATCCACCCGGCCGCCTGTTGCCTTCTTGATCCGCGCGATCGCCTCCAGCTGGCGAATCGTCTGCGGATGGCTCATCGGGGCGTTGTTCGCCATCTTCAGGCTGAAGTCGGCGGCGCGCGCGGGGCGGGTGCGGATAGCAAACATAGGCAGCGCGGCCCCTGCGAGCAGGGTGCGACGGTTCAGCATGGGCATCTGTGTTTCCTTGGGCGTAGCTCCAGGCCGGCAAAATACTGGCTGGTTTCCCCGTGGCAAGGGCGACCGTCCCGCGTTACGCTGAATGGATGACCGACAGCCCCTACCTGTTCCGTGCCGCCGACCACCCCCTGCAGGCGGTGACCGAGCGGCTGAAGGTGCGTGAAGCCGTCAGCGGCTTCGGCATCGCGCTGCGCTACCAGGAACGCCAACCCGATCCGCCCGGCGCGCCGGAAGCCGGCTGGTGTGAGACCGGGCACTCGATCTTCATCCTCTCCGGCCACATCCGCTACCGCTTCGACGACCACACCGTGGAAGCCGGCCCCGGAGACATGCTGCACATCCCGGCCGGTCCGGCGCACCGGCACAAGCCCGGCGTCATCGGGCCAGACCCGGTGCGCTACGTGCTGACCGAGTTCGAGGCAGCGTAAACCGTTCGGTAAGGTTTTTGCGGCAAGGTTCTGTCCGAACCCGCGCGGCGTCCCGCGCATGCCGGAACCGAACCATGTCGTGCGCCGCGTTGCGAGACCTGTTGAGACGTTGCGACCAGACCGCCGCGGGAACGGCGCCGACCGTGCCCGCGATCGATCCGGCCGCCCCGTCGCCGCAGATCGCCGACCCGATGGCTTGGCCGCCCGCCCGGCTGGCCATCAACGACCGGTTGTGGGGGCGTGGCTTCATCTTCCCGGGCGGCGAAAGCGAAACCGTGAACCTGGCCCGGCCGATGGGTATTTCCGCAGCCGGCAGCCTGCTGCTGGTTGGAGTCGGCAGCGGCGGCCCGGCGGATGCGGTGGCACGCAACCTGGGCGCCTGGGTCGCCGGCCACGAGTCCGAAGCCGGCCTGCTGGCCGCCGCCCGATCCCGCCTGGTGGCGGACCGTTTCGGCAAAAAGATCGTCCTGGGCACCTGGGACCCGGACAACCCGATATTCGGGGCACGCCCGTACCATCACTGCCTGGCACTGGAACCGCTGCGCCGCGGCCTGGCAGAGCCAATCCTGGACGGGTTGGCCCGGTCTGTGCGGAGGGGCGGGCATCTGGTGATCAGTGCCACCGCCGCTGTGGCACCACTGAATCCGCACGATCCCACCATTGCACGCTGGGCGGCACTGGAACGACGCAATCCCACCTGCATCCCCACCGCCACCGCCATCACCCGGATGCTCGGCCGCCTGGGCTTTGACGTGCGGGTCGAGGAAAACACGACCCGGCGGCACACCGAGCAGGCCCTGGCCGGCTGGCGCGTGCTGCTGACGCAGCTGCGGGAGCAGATCCCCGACAAGGAAGCGGCGGTCCATCTGCTGCAGGAGGCGGAGCTTTGGCTGCTGCGCCGGCAACTATTACGAGATCAGTATATCTGCGTGATGCGTTGGCACGCCATCAACCGCCAGCCGACTCCGCCCCTGGCCGGATAAGGCGGCCGGCCAGGGGATGCCTGATGGCGGCATGAGGTGTCCTGCTACAGCCTGGATGAAGGCCACAACAGCAATGTTTGTACGGGTCGAGACGAGCATGCCGTTCCTAGCCGACGATGTATGACAGAAGTATTTCATATCAAAGTCGGAAGTGTTAAATACCACGAGACAGCTGATTTTCGTCAGACGATACAGCTCTGCACTATCCTCGTGTGGCGAACTGTTGCATCAGCCCGCCGGCGTCAGATCAGTGGCGCGTCACCTCGACGGAAACTCTGATGGACAATTTCTCGATTACTCTGACTCGATTGTCGCTCACTGCAATACTTCTGTCAGGAACCGCTTACGGTGCTTATGCGCAGACAGCATCCGATGCGGTGAATGCGGGTGAGGTCAGCGCCACGGGTGGCACCGGTGCCGGCGGTGACACGGTGGGCACGCAGGTGCCGACCCCGCAGGAGGTGTTCCAGTCGCCCGATACGGTGCGTGTTGTCGACAAGACGCAAATGCAGACCGTGGGGCCGGCCGCGGGTGCCGCGCAGGGGATCGCGTTGACCCCGGGTGCCTATGTGAACGGCTACGGCAGCACTGGTGCGACCAAGTACACCATCGCGCTGGATGGTATCGGCCAGGGCTGGGGCGGCTACGGCGGCTATACTGGCGGCGCCTCGCTGATGATCACCATGGATGGCGTGCCGATGGTCGATCCGTCGACCGGCCTGTGGGCTTCTGGGTCGCTGCCGAGCCTGGCGATGTTTCAGGCGCAGACGGCCACCTATGGTCCCGGCAACGCGGCGGACCGGTGGTATGACAACATCGGCGGCAGCATCGAATTCACGCCGCTGCAGCCGACCAAGAAGGCCGGCGGCACGGTCCAGCTGACCTATGGCTCGTACAACGAGCGGATCATCGATTTCTCATTGAACACTGGTGAGCATGCCGGTTTCTCCACGATCCTGACAGGCAGCTTCGGCGCGACCGACAGCTTCCGGGTGGGCCCTGACGGGTTCAACAACCCGGCCGAGGACTACGCCCTGTTCGGCAAGACCGTGAAGCGGTTCGACAACGGCGATGTCAGCCTCGGTGCCTATTTCGCGCGTTCGTCGGGCTACCGCCCGCAGGTGACCCCCACCAGCCCGAACCCGCAGATCACCATGAACGGCATCTCGCCGTCCGGGGCGGTCAATCCGGGCCAGCTGTACAGCCAGCAGACCAGCGGTTACTACTCAACGCCGCCCTATTCGAGCTATGAAAAGTTCGACGTCAATCAGCTTTGGACTGTCTACAGCAAGCTGAACCTGGCGCTGGACGATACGACGGCACTGCATAACCTGGCGTATTACGTCCGTGAAGACCGGCTGCATTCGCGCAGCAACGACGCGTTCCCGCAGGGCGCGGCGAATATGATGGAGTGGAATAACCCCTACACCTGGTGGTTCGGCGACAAGGTTGACCTAAGCAAGACCTGGTGGATCAACACTTTCGACGTCGGCGCCTTTGTGCAGCAGAGCCGCTATAACACGCGCAACTCGTTCTACAATCCTTATCCGCCGTATGACGCCAGCAAGGCGGCGCCGAACGCGCATTACCGCAGCGGCCTGTTTGACCAGACCGACACGGGTATCTACGTCCAGGATGATATCCAGCCGATCAGCAACCTGCATATCACCCCGGGCATCCGCCTCGCGGCCTTCAATACGAGCTACAGCGACAATGCGGCGTTCGACTATCCCAATGCGACGGGATCGAACCAGGGTGCGGCGAATCACAGCCTGCCGACCAGCTCCCAGCGGAACTTCGTGGCACCGGAGCCGTCGGTGCAGGTAAGCTACACGCCGCTGAAATGGCTGAACGTGTATGCCAGCTATGAAGAAGCCTACAAGACGCCGCAGGTCGGCGGCGGCGGCGGTCTGTACCAGCAGATTGGCGCGCAATATGCCGATCTCGCGCATTCGGCTGAATATCAGGTGGGCTTCAAGATCCTCGCCGACCGGCCGGAATACCTGCTGCATAACTTCGACATCGGCGCGAACTACTTCTACCTGCGCTACATGAACCAGACGATCAGCACGGCGTTCGCCAATGGCACCCAGGCGACCTCATTCGGGTCATCGTACTATCAGGGCGTCAACTTCTTCATGGACGACAACCTGACCGACAAGCTGCATACCTTCGTGAACGCCAGCATCGTCGATGCCGTCTACACCAACTACCTTGTCGGCAATATCGGCAGCCAGACTTCCTACCAAGGTCTGCATGTCCCTTACACGCCGACCGCGACCCTGAACGTCGGCGCCGACTACAAATTTGTCTCCCATAACGTGGTGTTCGACCCCTGGGCGCTGTTCCAGTACACCGGTCC
>DAICYU010000272.1 GCA_027311485.1 Acetobacteraceae bacterium | reverse complement strand
GGGCCTCGAGGCAGAATTCGGCCTCTATTGTGATCGATACCCGCCACGCCAGCACCCGCCGGCTGAACCCGTCGACCACCGCGGCGAGACAGACGAAGCCGCGGGCCTTCGGCATATACGTGATGTCCATCGCCAGGCTTGGTTCGGCCGCGTCACCGCCAGGTTGCGCAGAAGATACGGGTAGATCTTGTGGCCCGGTGCCGGCTTGGAGGTGTTGGGCCGGCGATACAGCACCGTGATGTCCATACGCTCATCAGCGTGGCGGCGGCCGACCGTGATCCCTTCGGCGTTAAGCAGGTTCCACAGCATCCGGCTGCTCGCGAACGGGAACTCCCGGTGCAGTTCGTCCATCCGGCACATCAGCGCAAGATCGGCGGGCGCAACCAGACGCGACAAGTAATACCAACCTTCATAAGGATCGACTCCCCCCCGATTCCCAAAACCTGAGAAGTACGATTCGCTCGTCCCCAAGCGGCGTTTCGCCGCCTTGGAGGATCGAATGAGCGCCGGGGTCGAGATCACCCGCACGGACCTTACGTCGACGCAGCTTCGCACAATTGCTGTGAAGTTGACCGACGCCACTCAAACCCGCCGTCTTCTGGCGATTGCCCTGGTGCTGGAAGGAGCCTCGCGGGCCGAGGCGGCCCGGCAGACCGGCATGGATCGACAGACTTTGCGCGACTGGGTTCATCGCTTCAAGGCGACTGGCATAGACGGTTTGAGGTCGCGCCCTCCACCCGGCCGGGCACCGAAGCTGACCAAAGACCAGATGACCGAACTGCGCCAGTTGGTCATCGATGGTCCGGATCCCGAGATCCACAAGGTGGTGCGCTGGCGCTGCTTGGATCTGCGTGCGGAAGTGGCCCGGCGCTTCTCGGTTACGGTGGATGAAATCACCATTGGCCGGTGGCTCGGCAAGATGGGGCTCACCCGGCTGCAGCCGCGTCCATACCATCCGAAGAAAGATCCGGAAGCCCAGGAGGCATTTAAAAAACTTCTGCCATCGCCTGAAATAAGCTCTACTTGGAACCAGCGCGGCCACGCCGGTCGAGATCTGGTTTCAAGACGAAGCCAGGGTCGGACAGAAAGGCTCACTTAGCTACGTTTGGGCCCCCATCGGTTCACGCCCAACAATGGTGCGCGATAATCGGCACGACACAGCCTACATCTTCGGCGCGATCTGCCCAGACCGCGGTGTCGGGGCTGCGATCATCACACCGACCGTCAATACCGAATGCATGAACCTCCACCTTGCCGAGATCAGCACCCAGGTCAAAACCGGCTCAATCGCTGCAATCATTTGCGACGGGGCCGGCTGGCATCAGAGCGGCAGGGAACTCAGCCTGCCAAGCAACATCGTTTTGCTGCCGCTACCGCCGTATGCTCCAGAACTGAACCCGATGGAGAACGTTTGGGAGTATCTGCGGGGCAACAAACTCTCCGCCGGCATTTGGGACAGTTACAACGAAATCGTTCAGGCCTGCGCCGATGCTTGGAACTGGCTCATGGACGACCCCGACCGTATCCGATCCAGCGGCTCACGTGACTGGGCAACAGTCAATGTTTAAGCAGGTTGGTATAAGAGGCGCTGCCTCGGATGATGGTCAGCGTCTTGGGTTGCCGAACGATTGGCAGTTCATACGCCCGGTCGATCATCGCTTTGCGCTCAGCAGACCGGCCTTGCTGAGCGCGCCGGACAAAAAATCATTCTCCAGCGCCAGCTCTCCAATCTCCGCATGCAGCGATTTCAGGTCCACTGGCGGTGTCGGCACATTGCTGCGGGCCTCCGCGCCAAATACCCCAGCAGCACCATCCTGCAGCTGCGCCTTCCATTGCATGATCTGGTTGGTGGACTTCAAACTGCTGGGCCAGATCGGCCAGCGTCTTGTCGCCCTTGACAGCGGCCAAGGCCACCTTCGCCTTGAAAGCCGGCGTGTGGTTCCGGCGAGGTCATCTGTTCATAAGCAAGCCTGCTTGACCAGGGACGCGCGCGCCACTTATCCGATTATCCAGATTTCCTGAGTCACCTCTATTTATGGTGAAAAGAGGCCGCCAACAATAATGGTGACTATTCCAAAAGCCAAATTAAGACCGATCAGCTTACGAATTGTGTCTAGACTACGTGCCATACGGGTACGGTCCGTAGTCCGTTGGAATTGCCTATAAGGCCCCAGCACAATCGCCAGAAACACTGCAGCCATCAGCAACCCTAGTCCCAACATAACATGGATCTGCCATGGTGCGCCTTGGAGCCCGTTCATAAATCCGAATAGCATTGCAAAGCCGCTGAGGATGAGCAGTGGCATGGCATGCCAAATAACTAGGAAAAATCTCCGCAATACCTGTGTGTGCAGCAGCATACGCTGGGGAGCCTCGATGATTGCCATGCTAGGACGAAGGATGACAAACGCAAAGAACATTCCGCCCACCCACAGCACTGCGCATATGAGGTGCAAAGTTCTCAACCACGGATAGAGCCAATCAGTCGTCATTCAGTTATCTCCAGCAATTCATTAACTACTGCGTGTAGCTCATTCGACGCGATTGATCGAGGGGCCGCCTCGGTTATGCCCAAACCTTCAGCGAAGGCGTTGGCAAACCCTATTCTGTTACCGAGGAGGGCGCGAAGTAATGGCCTCCTAGTCTGGCGTAACGCCATTACCATTGCTTCGCACAGCTTGCCGGTTGACGGCACCCGATTTAGGACGATCACGGCCCGTCGGCGTTCTAAGGCTGCCAACGTTAATGTGCCCTCGGCAGCCCAAACGTCTGGTGGGCTGGGTTGCACTGGAACCAAAACCAGACTTGCCCCCCGTATCGCCAAACGTGCATCGGTATCGATCTGCGGCGGCGTGTCGATTATTATGAAGTCATTTGCGGCTTTCAGCCGTTCCAACTCAGAGGTTACACGCCAGCCTGAAACCTCAGAAAAGCTGAGTTTTGAAGCCGAGTCTGGTCGCAATTTATGCCACTGTGTCAGGCTATGCTGTGGATCAATATCAAGCAGTGCCACACGATTGTTAGCCACAAGTGCCGCAGCAAGGTTCGCCGCAAGAGTTGTTTTGCCGGTTCCGCCTTTTTGCTGTGCTACAGTGAAAACAACCACCATGCGTCAGACTCCATTCTGAGAGGCTGATACAGTCCCAGTAATTGCAACCGAATGCCAGATGGCGATAACTCGTATTACCTCGCTTTTCGGCTCTGGGCGGCCTACCCTTGGGATGATCCTGTGTGGGTATCAGCCTGGGCTATCGCAACAATGTCCACCGACGCAAACGGGAACGAAAAACCGTATCACTTAGCTCCTCCGAGGTGCCGGGAGGATTGGAACGTGATCCATGATATTCGAGGAAGAATATTCCAATTCCGTCGGCCTGAGAGGATAATTGAACCTGGTTGTCATCCGTTGCTGCTATGGCATAACAACAACCCCGTCGGCACGGTTCAAATCGACAGCTTGCCCCAAGAGGTAGCGGCACTACGGTTAGTCGCAATCGACACGCCTTGGCAGGCTTGTGGTCATGGCCGCGCCTTATTGCAATATGCCGAAAATTTCGTCAGGGATCTTGGCTGCAATACGGCGGTCGTCTACTCTACGTTGGAGGCAGTTGGGTTTTATTTAAATTTTGGCTACGCTGAAGAGGATTGGGATGACACCTATCTAAGTGGCTTCATACAAATGTTAAAAAAACTTGGCTAGCAGCCTGTCGGATTGGGCTTTTGTAAGGTTTGTTGATAGCAGACTATGCTGAACTGACTGTGTCAGGCTGCCTGGAGGCGAGCAAGCCTCCGGCAGTTGTAAGCGAGAGCGATCATGCGCCACTGATTGGCGACGTTGTCGAGACCGCGGAGGTGGAAGCGGACGAAGCCGATCGCGCCTTTGATGATGCCGAAGACCGGTTCGACGGTTTGTTTGCGCTTTTTGTATCGGTTCTTTGCATCCTCGGTCTCCTATTTGGCTTTCATCTCGACACGCCATGGTTCTGTGATGCGCCGCGCGGCCTTGGCGTTGGGCGGTGGACGAAAGTCGCAGGGCCGGTGCGGTTGCGTGCGGCCGATGGCAACCAGCGGTTCGATCTCTTCGGCCTGCAGCGCCGCCACCGCGGGAGCGGATGCGAAGCCGGTGTCGGCCAGGACCACCTTCGGCAGGCCGATGGTCTGCTTCATCCTCAGCACGGTTTCGGCGAAGCTGGGCGCATCGGCGGGCGTCGCCACCAGATTGGTGGTCAGGATCAGTTGCGATCCTTCAGCGCAGACGACGGCTTGCGCGTTGTAGGCTTGGCGATATTCATGCGCGTCGGAGCGGCGCATCAGCGCGCTGTCCGGATCGGTCAGGTTGCTCTGCCGTTCGGGTGAAGGTGTCTCGTCAGGCGGCTTGGGCGGCCGGCCGCGCCGCCCTGTCTTGGCATTATAGGCGGCCTTCTTCGCTTCGTATTCGGGACGCGCCGCCTCGGCCTCGGCGCGCGCCTCTGCTTCCAGGCGTGCACAGGCGGCATCGAGCTTTGCCTTCAGCGCCTCTCATCTTGCCAGCTCTTCCGGCAGCGCCTGAGGGTCCTGATCGACGGCATCGGCGGCTTCGGCCTGGGCGGTCAGCGCGGCGATGTCGGCGGCGAGCCTGGCGCGCAGGTCTTGCGCGCGGTCGTATCGCACCGAGCGGATCTTCGAGGCCCCTCCGGTGGCTCCGCCACCGGCTGCTTCACAGTCGGATCGCCAAGAGGCGATGGCATCGATCTTGGTGCCGTCGATCGACACCGTGCCGAGGCGCAGCAGGCCGCTCTCCCGCGCCAGTAGCAGAACCTGCAGGAAGGCGGCCTCAATCGCGACTGCATTGCTGCGTCGGAACTCTGCGATCGTGTCATGGTCGGGATGCAGGTTGGCGGCAACGAAGCGCACGGCGATATCGCGATAGGTCGCCCGCTCGATGCGCCGCAACGAGAAGGTGCCGTTGGCATAGCAATAGATCAGCAGCGCCAGCATCAGGCGAGGATGGTATTGCGGCTTGCCGCCGGTTCGGTCTGGCACCTGGAAGGCGGCCATGGAAACCCTGTCCACGGCCGCGACGATGAAGTGCGCGACGTCGTCGCCTGCTAGCCATTCCTTCAGGTCAGGCGGCAGTAGAAACGACTGATCGCGGTTAAACGGAACGAAATTCGGCATGCCGGATTCTAGCCAGACACACCCGCGTCGGAGAATCCCCAATCCGATAGGCTGCTAGGCGCTGGCCCCGTTTGGACCGGCCGCGGAGTGGTGTCATGTTGGTCTTGGCCCAGGTTTCATCAACAAAGACAAGGCGTTGCGGATTAATGTTTCCCTGTCTTGCCTTCCATTGCTCGCGGCGGCGCGCGACGTCCGGGCGGTCCTACTCGCTGGCGTGCAGGCTTTTTTCGCTGAGATTCGCTCGCCGGACCAAGTTCCAGAGCGCCTGGTAGCCCGCCTTGGCACCGCGCTGGTGCAGATCGGCCAGCATCTCGCGCAGCGGTATGTTCGGTTGTCGCTCAATCCGGGCCAGCACCCAATCTCGATGCGCCAGCAACGACAAAGGCCGTTTGCCGCCCATCGGTTTCGCGGCAACGCTGCCAGAGTGTCGCTCAAGCCGCGCCCAGCGCTGCACCGACGACTCGCTGACCTCACAGCGAGCCGCCACCTCAGCACGGCTCACCCCGCCGCGAAACGCGGCAACAACACGCTCTCGTAAATCAACGGAATACGGACGTCCCATTCTGGCTGGGACGCAGGCCAGCCAGCATCTTGAACCGGATTTCGCCGCGCGCTGGAATTCCCCTCACGCAGGAGTCAACGTTAACGGATCATGCTTGTCTTATGACTTCCCCCGGTTCCCGAGGCAAAAAAGTTCACCATCGGCAGCGAGTAATCTGCCGATGGTGAAGGGGGACGGATCGTGATCATGCGGGTCGAGCAGGACCGAATTAGAGTTTGATCGTCCCCTTCTTTTCCATGAGGCCCGAACGGAGACCTCGGTGTCTGACGCCCCGGATGACAAGCATGGGAC
>DAICYU010000271.1 GCA_027311485.1 Acetobacteraceae bacterium | reverse complement strand
GGGGGATAATGGATGATCTCGAAACCGTTATACGGCTGCCGTTTGTGCGCCTGTCGTTCGGCCATGCCTATCCCAGGCGATCGGTTAATCGGGTTTCGATCCGCGGCGGCGCATGGACCGGCGGAGCGGTCCGGGCCGCCGGAGGCGATGATGGCGGTCGCGGCAACAGCGATGCCAGTCCCGACCTGCCGGCGGTTGCATGTCCTGGTCCACGCGGACACCCGTCCGCTGAGACGGAGCGGATGCCGACCCGTCAGATCAGCGGCCTGCCCCCGGTCACCGCGACCGTTGCGCCAGAGACATAGCTGGCCTCATTCGACGCCAGCATGACATACACCGGCGCGAGTTCGGCCGGCTGCCCGGGGCGCTTCATCGGCACCGACCTGCTAAAACTCTCCACCTGATCCGGTGGCATGGTGGATGGGATCAGCGGGGTCCAGATCGGCCCGGGCGCGACGCAGTTGGCGCGGATGCCCTTCCCGGCAAGAAGCTGTGCCAGGCCGCCGGTGAAATCCTGGATCGCCGCCTTGGTCGCGGCATAGGCCAGCAGCGTCGGCTTCGGCGTATCGGCCTTGATCGAGGTAGTGTTGACGATGGCACTGCCCGGCTTCATGTGCGGCACGGTCGCCTTGGTGATGCGGAACATGGCGCCGATGTTGACGGCGAACGTGTAATCCCATTCCGTATCGGTAATGTCGTCGATCGACTCGTGGGTCATCTGGAATGCCGCATTGTTCACCAGGATGTCGACGCGGCCGAAGGCCTGGACGGCCTTGTTCACAATCTCCCGGCAATGGGCGGGGTTGGCGATGTCGCCTGCGATCAGTTCAGCCCTGCGACCAGCGTCCTTCACCCAGCTGGCGGTTTCGTTGGCATCGTCATGTTCGGAGAGGTATGCAATCAGCACGTCGGCGCCTTCCCGCGCAAATGCGATCGCAACGGCCCGGCCAATGCCGCTGTCACCGCCTGTTATGATGGCGGATTTGCCGGCGAGGCGGCCGGACCCTTTGTAGCTGTGCTCGCCGTGGTCCGGCTTGGGTGACATCGGATCGATGCGGCCAGGGACCTGGGACTGGCTTTGCGGTTTCATCGGTGCGGTTGGACGGTCATTCATGCTCTGTTTCCTGTCCGGTGCGGGTGCGACAGGGGCGCAACATGGACGCGGCGTTGCGGGCGTTAGCGAAGCAGGTTCACAAGCCGGTGGCGGGCTGATTGCGGCGAGTCCGGAACAGGATCGCATTCAGCCGTTCGGGGCCGAGCGCCCGGCTGAGCTCGCGGAAGGCGAAAAACGGGATCAGCGCGACGAACATGATGACGGCCACGCACAAAACACCGGCGATGCCGCCACCGCCGACCACCGGGATACTGGCGTCGAAGGTCTTGCCCTCAATCAGGCCGACGACGACACCCTCCACCACATGAAAGCAGATGAACACGAACGCGAACAGCAGCGCTTCCTGCAGGATGGGATAGATCAGCGGCCGGTCCTGCCTCTGGCGGCCGGGACGCAGTTTCTCCAGCACCAGCATGACTTTTGCCAATACGAGCGCATTGACAATGGCCCATCCCTGCTCGGAGAAGCTCAGTCCCCGTTCACGCAGCACGATCCGTTCATGCAGGCTGAACAGCCCGAACATGAACCACAGATAGAGGAACATGATCGCGAAGCGTCTTGCCTCATCGAAGGCAACTTCCTTTACGCGATCCCAGCGGCTGCCGCGCGACGGGGGTAACGTTTCGCCATCCTGCGCTCTGTCTACCATGTGAATGGGACTCCCTGATATCGGCGGGGCGATCTGAAATATATGCAGGTGCAATCGTCTGATTGGATCGTCTTGTTCAGTCCGGCCTACGCATCAGGCCACGTGGTCCGCCGGGACGGTTCGTTCGGCCTGCGCGGCCTCGGGCCGCGCGGACGCGCGAAGACGCTCCCGTATTCGCTGGAAGAGGACGTAAAGCGGCGGGATGGCGAAAATGCCGAGGAACGAGGCGAACAGCATGCCGCCGAAGACCGGCGTGCCGACATCGCGCCGAGCCAGTTGGGATGGGCCGACTGCGATGACCAGGGGCAGCAGGCCGAGGATGAAGGCGAAGGATGTCATCATGACCGGGCGGAAGCGCAAGCGGGCACCTTCTGTCGCGGCTTCGCGCAACGGCATTCCTTCCGAGCGCCGCATCTTGGCGAATTCCACGATCAGGATACCGTTCTTGGCGGCAAGTCCGATCAGCACCACCATGCCGATCTGTGCGTACAGATCCAGGGTCAGGCGGGCCGTCACGATGGCGACGAAGGAACCGAGGACGCCTATCGTGACGGACAGCAGGACGGGAACCGGAATGGTCCAGCTCTCATACAGGGCGACAAGGAACAGGTAGGCGAACAGGACGGCGAACCCGAGGATGATGGTGGTCTTGCCCTCGGCCCGTTTCTCCTGGAATGAAACGTCCGTCCACAGGCCGCGATATCCCCGCGGCAGGCTGCGGGCGGCGACCTGTTCCATGGCGGCCAGCGACTGACCCGACGAAACGCCGGCGGCAGGGCTTCCCTGGATGGTGACAGCCGGGCTGTTATTGTATCGTATCAGTGCCTGCGGGCCGATGATCGTGCGGACCTCAACCAGGCTGCGCAACGGGATCATCTTGCCGTCCTCGCTGCGCACGTTGATCCGGTAGATATCGTCGATCGAGGATCGGTCGGCGGCTTCGGCCTGGACCTGCACCTGCCAGGAGCGTCCGAACAGGTTCATGTCATTGACGTAGTAGCCGCCCAGGGAGGCCTGCAGCGCCTGGAAAATGTCCGAGACCTTTACCTTCAGGATCTGGGCCTTGTCACGGTCCACATCCAGATAGACAGACGGCGTGGTGGCCGAGAACGTGCTGAACACGCGGCTGAGCTTCGGGTCCTGGTTTGCCGCCACCAGCAGGCCGCGCAGCACCTGCGCCAGGGCCTTCGGGCCGGTCCCCCCGGTGTCCTGCAGCACGTAGCTGAAGCCGCCGCCGGTTCCCAGGCCAATGATCGGCGGTGGTGCGAGCGGCACCGCCCGTCCGCCGCGGAGCGAGCGGAACTTGGCGCCCAGCCGAGAGATCAGGGCGGGCGCCGACTGGGCGGCATCCAGCCGGTCCTCAAACGGCTTCAATGAGACGATCAGGAATGCGGCATTGGGCTGCGAGTAGTTGTCGATGAAATTGAGGCCGATGGTGGCCGAGTAGTCGGCGATGGCCGGTTCCTGCTTCAGCGTTTTTTCGATCTGGGCCACGACATCTGTCGTGCGGCCGATCGATGCGCCGTCTGGCAGCTGCACGATCACGAAGAACGCGCCCTGGTCCTCCTCGGGCAGGAAGCCGGTGGGGGTGACCTTGCCCACGACCCAGATTCCGGCGATCGACGCGGCCACCATCACCAGGCCGATCAACGCGATGCGCACAAGGCGGGCGACGATCGCGCCATAACCGTCGCGCACCCAGTCGATGCCGCGCATCAGGGCGCCGATCGGGCCCCGGCGCGGCCCATGGCGGGGACGCAGCAACAGCGCGCACAAGGCCGGCGACAGAGTCAGCGCGTTGATCGCCGACAGGAACATCGACACCGCCACGGTGACGGCGAACTGCCGGAACAACTCCCCGGAGATGCCGGGGATGAAGGCGACCGGGACGAAAACGGACAACAGCACCAGCGTGATGGCGATGATCGGGGCGAAGATCTGCCCCATTGCCGCGGTGGTGGCCTGTGCCGGGGAGAGTTCGGGGTGATGCTCCATCACCTGTTCCACCGCCTCCACCACCACGATGGCGTCATCGACCACGATGCCGATGGCGAGAACGACCGCCAGCAGTGACACGGTGTTGGCGGAATAGCCGATCGCGTTCAGCACGATGAAGGTGCCGATCAGGCTGACGGGCACTGCGATAGTCGGGATCAGCGTTGCGCGCAGGTTGCCGAGGAACAGGTACACGACCAGGACGACCAGCACGAAGGCCTCGATCAGCGTCTTCTGCACCTCATGGATGGTGGCGGTCACGAAGGTGGTCGGGTCGTATGTCACCTTCCAGGCCAGGTCGTCCGGAAAGTCGCGGGCCGCGTCGGTCATCAGTTTCTTCACGCCGCCCAGGGCCGTCAGTGCGTTGGCGCCAGGCGTCTGGTACACCGCGATCAGGGCGGCCGGTGACCCGTTCAGGCGTGTTGAGCGGTCGAGGTTCGCCGCGCCGAGTTCCAGGCGTGCGACATCGCCCAGGCGCAGCACGGACCCGTCCGGATTGGTGCGGATCACGATCTGTTCGAACTCCGCCGGCGTGGTGAGCCGCCCCTTCGTCTGGATATTGAGCTGAAGCTGCTGATCGCTGCCGGTCGGCCGAGCGCCGAGGCGCCCGACGGCGGCCTGGACGTTCTGGGCCTGGATGGCGTTGATGATGTCCGCGGTTGTCAGATTCAGGCCGGTCAAACGGTCGGTGCGCACCCAGGCCCGCATCGAATAGTCCTGCGGGCCGAACAGCGCGGCGTCGCCGACCCCGGGCGTGCTTTTGATCTGATCCAGCAGGTTGATCGTCGCGTAGTTCGAAATGAACAGCTCATCATGGGTCTGTTTGGGCGAATACAGGGCGATCACGCCCAGCAGGGCGGAGGATTGCTTTTTGACGGTTATGCCCTGGCGGCGAACATCCTCGGGCAGTTTCGACAGGGCGACCTGGACGCGATTGTTGACGTTGACGGTATCGATGTCCGGGTTGGTGCCCAGTTCGAAGGATACCTTGAGCGAGTAGCTGCCGTCATTGCCGCTGACGCTCTTCATGTAGATCATCTTGTCTACGCCGACGATCTGGCTTTCGATCGGCTGCGCAACGGTCGCCTCAACGACCGACGCCGACGCGCCCGGATACATCGTGGTGACCGACACCTGCGGCGGCACGATGTCGGGGTACTGCGCGATCGGAATCACAGCCAGCGACAGCAGGCCGGCGATGGTCGTGACGATGGCGATGACCGCCGCGAGGCGTGGCCGACGGATGAAGACGGATGACAGCATCGCGTCAGCTCCTGTCGGCGGGCGGCGGTGCAGGGCTGGCCATGACGGGCGCGCCCGGCCGCAGCGCTTCCATGCCCTGGACGATGACCTGTTCCCCACCTTTCAGCCCGTCATCGACGATCACCGAGGACCCGGATTCACCGCCGGTCTTCACGCGCTGGACCACGGCCTTCCCGTCCACGACGACGAAGACGTAGATGCCCTGCTGATCGGCAATCAGCGCGGCCTGCGGCACCAGTACTTTTTCCTCCGGCTTTTCGGACTCCACGGCCACACGCACAAGCTGTCCGTCGATCAGTATGCCCTGCGGATTCGGCAGGGTCGCACGCACCATGACGGTATCGGTCGCGCGATCGACCGTTACGTCAACGAAGTTGATCTCACCCGGCTCGGAGTACCGGGAGCCGTCGGAAAAGCGTATCCGCACCCCCAGCGCGGCCTGGCGCCTCCGCCGTTCCTCCTCACCCTTCAGCCGGAGGAATTCGCGCTGGCTGACCGGGAACGTGACATACATCGGGTCGCGGCTGACAATCGTGGTCAGCGGTCCGCTGTCTGGCCCGACCACATTGCCGACCGTGATATTCGTGCGCCCGATTACCCCGGTGATGGGAGAGGTGATGGTGGTGTAGTTGAGGTTTATGGTCGCGGTCTTCAGGTTTGCATCGGCCGTGATGACGTCTCCTTGCGCCGATTTTTCCGCCGCCACCTGTCGGTCCAGTTCCGCGCGGGACGATGTATTGGTCTTGACCAGTTCCTCGATCCGGGCGCGCTGCGCTGTGGCGTTGGCATATTTCGCCTGCGCCTGGTACAGGGCGCCGCGTGCCTGGAGCACGGCGGCTTCGAAGGTGTCCGGTTCGATCTTGT
The DNA here is from genome assembly GCA_027311485.1 of Acetobacteraceae bacterium. Taxonomy (GTDB): domain Bacteria; phylum Pseudomonadota; class Alphaproteobacteria; order Acetobacterales; family Acetobacteraceae; genus Rhodopila. The sequence goes on along the minus strand of DAICYU010000271.1, from coordinate 126 downwards.
AGAGAACCTGGCCCTTCTGCACCAGGTCGCCTTCCTTGAAGCTGATGTCCTGCAGGAAGCCTGTCACACGGGCACGGATATCGACGTGTTCAATCGCCTCCACCCGGCCGACGAATTCAGCGGCCC
>DAICYU010000270.1:5771-6015 GCA_027311485.1 Acetobacteraceae bacterium | reverse complement strand
GGGAACGACCGGCCTGCCGATCTACACGACGGGGCAGTTCATTCTGCCGTTGCAGGCGGCATTCGGCTGGAGCCGTTCGGAGATTTCCGGCGGCCTGCTGTCCCTGACAATCGTCGGCGTCGTCATGGCCCCGCTGGTCGGGGTGCTGGCCGAGCGGCTTGGCGTGCGTGTGGTGGCGATGACGGCGATGGTGGGGCTGGCGGTCGGGTATTGCGGCTTGACGCTGCATGGTGGGTCCATCGTG
>DAICYU010000270.1:0-5761 GCA_027311485.1 Acetobacteraceae bacterium | reverse complement strand
CGCTGGCTGGGCGTTGCTGGCAGTGCTGGGCGCTGGCACCTCTCCGATCGTATGGACGCGCGCGGTGGCAAGCTGGTTCGACCGACAGCGAGGCCTGGCGCTAGGCCTGACTTTGTGCGGCACCGGCGTGGTCGCGATGGTCGGGCCGGGGATCATTGGCGCGATTATCGCGGCGCATGGCTGGCAGGCCGGGTTCCTGGCGCTGGCGGCGGCGCAGATCGTCATCGGATTGCCGGTCGTGTTCTTCCTGTTCCGCGCCCGCGAAACCGCGGCCCGGAGCGCGCGCGCCGAACCCGACGGCGTGGTGTTGGTGCAGGCGGTGCGCGGCCGGCGCTTCTGGCAGATGGCGGCGGCGTTCTTCCTGATCGCGATCGTCGTCGGCGGGATGATCGTGCATCTGCCCGCCATGCTCGCGGACAGGGGGCTGCCGATGGCAGCCTCCTCCCGCGCCCTTGGCCTGCTTGGCGTGGCGTTGATCGCCGGCCGGCTGTCGATCGGGGCGCTGATGGATCGTTTCCCGGCGCGGGTGGTGGCGCCGGTGTTCATCCTGCTGCCGGTGTTGAGTTGCCTGTTCCTGCTGCGCGGGATCGGAACGGTGCCGGCGGTTATCCTGTCCGGCCTGTCAGCGGGTGGGGAGGTCGACCTGCTGGCCTATCTGGTCAGTCGGTATTTCGGGATGCTGAATTATGCCCGGATTTACGGGTGGATGCTGTCCGCGTTCAGTGCCGGGGTCGGACTGGGGCCGGTCTTCGCAGGCTGGGTGCACGACCGGTCGGGCGGATACGCGGGGGCGCTGGACGTCTTCATGGTGCTCATGATTGTCGCCGCCACGCTGATTGCCACGCTGGGACGTGCCGAGGTCGCGGTGCGGCCCCAACCGGCGGCAGCCTGACGGCCGGCGCCCCGCGTACCGCCCGCCGTCAGGGCGAATGGCGTCAGCTACACGAACCGTGTGATCACTTGCATATGAAATTGTTCAATCGACTTCATCAGCACGGCATGCGGGATCAGCGCGTTGTAGGTGTAGCAGAACACCCAGTCCACCGGCTGGCGCTTCATGTTCGCCTCCAGCCCGCGCAGCACCGTGTCGACCGTGCCGGCGAGCACATAACCTTCTCGCACCGCATCCTCGGGTGACAGATAGGCCCCGGTTTTCGGGTCCTGCAGCCCACGACGGAAGCCGAATGGTTCGAACCACGCCCGGCCGGTGAACTGCCCCGAATCCCGCCACAGCGCCATTGCTTCCTCATCAGTGTCGGCGATGATCACGTCCCGCAGCAGGCCGGTGCCGTGGCCGCGTGGCCGCCCGGATACCTCGGCGTAAACGTCATACAGCCGGTTTTCATACACCGGCAGCATCGAAGGCAGGATCGCGGTCACACCCTCCTTGGCCGCCCAGCGGATGGAGTTCTCGGATGAGGCGAACGGCAGGAACAGCGGCGGATGCGGCTTCTGCAACGGTTTCGGCACCACGCCCACCGCTTTCAGCACGCCGTTTTCCACGCCCTTGCCGTATTTGGCGGTGGTGTCCAGTGTCCAGGGCGTCTCCCCGGCCGGTACCTTCAAGTAACGACCGTCATATGTCAGCATCTCCTCGGTCCATGCCTTCTTGATGATCCGGAAGCTCTCCTCGAACGCGGCACGATTGGCGGCGTCGATCTCATCATGCTGATGCGGCAGCGCACCGTGAATGTCGTGCGTCTGCTGCGCCATAATATCCACCCAGCGCCGCTGATATCCGCGCGCGAAGCCGGCGCAGGCTCGGCCGCCGGTCATGTGGTCCAGCATGGCGATGTCCTCGGCCACGCGGATAGGGTTCGCGGCCGGCAGCACGATACCGAGTTGCCCGACACGGATGCGCTTGGTCTGCATCGCAAAATACAGATCCAGCAGCACCGGGTTGTTGGAGACTTCGAAACCTTCGATATGAAAATGATGCTCGGTGAAGCTGACCGAGTCATAACCCAGATCGTCCGCCAGCCTGATCTGTTCGCTCAGTTCGGCAAGCATGCGTTGATACAGATCGGGCCGCATGCCGGCCATGCCGGATTCGATCTCCGCCCGGCTGCCGATGCTGGGCAGATAGAACAGCGATGCTTTCATTTTCGTCCCCTCCGTTGTTCGTGAGAACGATTCTGGCGCTTTTCCGCACGCGCCGCTAGGCTTCCGGGGCGCCGCGCCCTTCGTGTGCGGCATCTTCAGGACCATGGGGACGCTGATGCGCAATCGATCCAACCAAGCCGGACTCCGGCATCGCCTGCTCGGCGCCGCCGCGATCCTGACCATTGCAATGACCGCCCTGGCCGCACCTGGGCAGGCACAGACGCACATTGCCGTGGCAGGGCCGCTGACCGGTGAATATGCCGCCTTCGGGACGCAGATGAAGGAAGGCGCGGAACAAGCCGTTGCCGATATCAACAAGGCAGGCGGCGTTCTTGGCAAGCAGTTGATCCTGGATGTCGGCGACGATGCCTGCGACCCCAAGCAGGCCGTGTCGGTGGCGAATCAGCTTGCCGCCAAGGGCGTGAAGCTGGTTGCCGGCCATTTCTGCTTCGGCAGCTCGATCCCGGCCAGCAAGGTGTATGCCGAGGAGGGGATCCTGCAGATATCGCCAGCCTCGACCAACCCGGACTATACCGATAAGGGAAGCTGGAACACGTTCCGCGTCTGTGGCCGCGATGACCAGCAGGGCAAGGTGGCGGGCGACTACCTGGCGAAGCACTTCAAGAACGAAAAGATCGCGATCCTGAACGACAATTCCGCCTACGGCAAAGGTTTGGCGGATCAGACGGAAAAGGCGCTACATGCCGCCGGCGGCAAGGAAGTCCTGGCAACCGCCTATACGCCCGGGGAGAAGGACTACTCATCCCTGGTCAGCCGCCTGAAGGAAGCCGGCGTCACAGTCATCTACGTCGGGGGCTATCACACGGAAGCCGGCCTGATCATCCGACAGGCGAAAGAGCAGGGCATGAAGGCCACCCTGGTGGGGGGCGACGCCCTGGTTACGAATGAGTTCTGGCAAATTGCCGGCGATGCCGGGAACGGCACGATGATGACCTTCCCGCCCGATCCGCGCCTGATGAAAACGGCCGCGGACGTTGTGAAGGAGTTCAAGGCGAAGAACATCGATCCGGAAGGCTACGTGCTTTACACCTATGCCGCAGTCCAGGTCTGGGCGGACGCGGCGAAGAAGATCGGCACCACGGATCCGAAAAAAGTTGCCGCGGCGCTGAAAGCTTCCGGCAACTGGCCGTCGGTGCTCGGCCCCGTCAACTTCGACAAGAAGGGCGACGTGACCGGGGCCGGCTACGTTTTCTATGTCTGGAAGAGCGGCAGCTACGCCGAGATGTAGCGCGGTCGGCGCCGGGTGGCTGGAAGGTCACCGGCGCCGCCATGCCAAAGGCCCGCGCAGGCGGACCTTGACCGGATCAGGTATTCATGCTGTCGAAGAAATCGGCGTTGCTTTTCGTCGCCTTGACCTTGTCGAGCAGGAATTCCATCGCATCCACGGTGCCCATCGGGTTCAGGATACGGCGTAGGACCCACATCTTGGACAGCGTGCTGCGCTCGACCAGCAATTCTTCCTTGCGGGTGCCGGACTTGGTGATGTCGATTGCTGGGAAGGTGCGCTTGTCGGACAGCTTGCGGTCCAGAATGATTTCCGAATTGCCGGTGCCCTTGAACTCTTCGAAGATCACTTCGTCCATACGGCTGCCGGTATCGATCAGTGCCGTGGCGATGATGGTCAGCGACCCGCCTTCCTCGATATTGCGCGCCGCACCGAAGAAGCGCTTCGGCCGTTGCAGGGCATTGGCATCGACACCGCCGGTCAGCACCTTGCCGGATGAAGGCACCACCGTGTTGTAGGCGCGCGCCAGACGCGTGATGCTGTCCAGCAGGATCACCACGTCACGCTTGTGCTCGACAAGCCGCTTGGCCTTTTCCAGCACCATCTCGGTGACCTGAACGTGCCGCGTGGCCGGTTCATCGAAGGTGGATGCAATCACCTCGCCCTTCACCGTGCGGGCCATGTCGGTCACCTCCTCCGGCCGCTCATCGATCAGCAGCACGATCAGGAAGACGTCGGGGTGGTTGGCCGAGATCGCGGTGGCGATGTTCTGCAGCATCACCGTCTTGCCGGTGCGCGGAGGCGCCACGATCAGTGCGCGCTGTCCCTTGCCGACGGGGGAGATCAGGTCGATGACGCGCGGGGTTGAGTCCTTGACCGGGCCTTTCGCGACGGACTGGAAGTTCTCCATCTCCATCTTCAGGCGTTCTTCGGGATAAAGCGGCGTCAGATTGTCAAAGTTGACGCGGTGCCGCACCGATTCCGGGGCTTCAAAGTTGACCTGGTCGACCTTCAGAAGTGCAAAGTAACGCTCCCCGTCGCGGGGCGCGCGGATCTGCCCATCGACCGTGTCGCCGGTGCGCAGGCCGAACCGGCGAACTTGGCTGGGGCTGACATAGATATCGTCGGGGCCGGGAAGGTAATTGGCTTCAGGACTGCGCAGGAAACCAAATCCGTCAGGCAGGATTTCCAGTGTGCCTTCGCCATGAATAGCCTGATCGTTATCGGCAAGACTCTTCAAAATCGCAAACATGATGTCCTGCTTGCGCAGGGACGACGCATTCTCGATTTGCAGCGATTCAGCAAAGTTCACCAGGTCAGCCGGTGTCTTCTGCTTGAGTTCAGCAAGATGCATAAGAAAGGCCTCGGACGTGAGGATACAAAGTGGGAGATAGGGGTGGCCGAGTCGGACGCCGGCTAAAGCCAAGGCGGCATTCAAGGCCGAGAGGAAGGTTGAGTTTAAGGGCTTATTGTGCAGACGCACGGTCGCCCAGACCAAGAACAGTTATGATACTAGGTAGCCCGGCGCCAACCGTCAATGGGTTCCGCCGGGTCTTTCAAGCCTTCAGCAAAAAACCGCCGACAACCGCGGTTAGGCATCCGCCAGCCGCTCCAGAGCTGCCTGCAGCCGAACGATGTCGGCCTCGGCGGCTCCGAGCCGCTCGCGATTTTCCAGCACCACCTCTTCGGGCGCCCTGCGGACGAAGTCGGCGTTGTCCAGCTTCTGCCGCAGCTTCTTTGCTTCCGACATCAGCTTGTCGCGTTCCTTGCCCAGCCGGACCCGCTCCGCCGCCAGGTCGATCAGGCCCTCCAGCGGCAACACCACGGTGATTTCATCCAGCACCGCCTGCGCCGAACCCTTCGGCATCGTGCCGGCCAGCAGCTGAATGTCCGACACGCGGGCCAGCCGGCGAATCGCCTCGATCCACCGGTCGATCCGCGCCATCGCCGTCGCATCCGCCCCTTGCAGCAACACCGGGGAAGGCTTCGACGGTGGCACGTTCATCTCGGTCCGTACCGAGCGGATCAGGCCGATCAGCCGTACCACCCAATCCAGCTCCGTCTGCGCCTCGGTGGCCCCGGTGACCGGACCGGGTACCGGCCAGGCTTGCCCGATCAGGGTGCACGGTTGCCCATAGCCAAACCGGTCCCACAGCTCCTCCGTGACGAACGGGATCGCCGGGTGGAGCAGGCGCAGGATCAGCCCCAGCACATGCCCGCCCACCGCGCGGATTTCCGCCGCCTGCACCGGGTCGGCGCCGTCAGCCAGCAGCGGCTTGGCGAATTCCAGGAACCAGTCGCAGAATGTATTCCAGACAAAACGATATCCCGCGGCGGCATATTCGTCGAAGCGGTACGCTTCCAACGCCCCGGTCGCCTCGCGGATCGCCGTGTTTGCGGCGTCCAGCAGCC
>DAICYU010000026.1 GCA_027311485.1 Acetobacteraceae bacterium | reverse complement strand
CCGTTTCCATCGAGCCGGCGCCAAAGAGCCTGTTCTGAACGCAGCGTACCATCAGATAGAGTCCGCCCTGTCGCGGCGCAGGGCGGCGTCCCACATCAGCCTGGGATCGAAGCAGTCCGCCGCGAACATTGTCATGATCACGACCCCGGCGAACGCCACCGCCCCGGTTCCGGGATTGATTGTGACAACTGAGCCGAACTGCACCAGGGCGACCAGCACCGATGCCATGAAGATGTCGATCATCGACCAGCGTCCGATCGTGCTCACCAGCCGATAGAGGACGGTTCGCTGGCGCAACTGCCAGGACGAGCCGGCGTGTGTTGTCACCAGAAGCAGCAGCAGGCTGGCCAGCTTCAGGCAAGGCACGCCGATGCTGGCCAGGAACACCAGCAGCGCCAGTGGCCACATGCCTGCGTTCAGCAACTCACGCGCGCCACCGATGATCGTGTGCGGCTCACCGGTGCCCAGTTCCATGAAGGCAAGCACGGGCAAAACGTTGGCGGGGACATACAGGACGAAGGAGGTGATCACGAGCGCCCAGGTCCGCGACAGGCTGTTCCGCTTTCGCGCCTCCACCGTTGAACCGCAGCGGGGACAGACCGTTTCTTCCCCAGTGGATGGGAAGCAGACCAGTTGACAGGTTTCGCAGGTCAATGCCGTTGCCAGTGATGCGCCGGTTGTGGCGCCGGCGTGGTCCACCGGCTGACCAACCAGCCCACGCCGCTCCATCTCGTCCCATACCGCCTGACGATCCAGCACCGCATCGGCGGCGATCATTGTCAGCATCAGGGCGACCAGGGCATACACGCCGATGCCGACATCCACATGCACCAGACCTGGGAATTCGGTAATCGCAACAAATAGGCCTAGCAGATACACCTCGACCATCGACCAGGGCCGGATGCGTTCCGCCCAGCGGAAGGCGTCCCGAAGGTGCAGCGGTGGGCGCGGCAGGCGGCGAAGGCCGAGCAGGACGTAGGAGACGAGGATGAGGCGCAGGAGAGGCGCGAGGATGCTCATGAAGGCCACTGACGCGGCCAATATCCACACCTGATGTTTGCCGAACCCGACCGGGCCGGAGAACACCGTCGCCGACCGATACATGCCGAAGGTGCTGACGGTCAGCAATGTCGTGGTGCAAACGATGGCAAGCAGCGCCAACGCCGTCAGGTTCAACGCCAGCCCGCGACCAAGCGGATCGCGTCGTACCCGCCGCAGTTCGGCGTTGCAGCGATTGCATCGGGCGACGTGGCCTGGTGCCATGGCCGGCAGCACCTGGAACTGGCCGCAGCCGAGACAGGCGCGCAGGCGCGGCTGCGTGACGGTGTCTGCCCTTGCCGGCGACAGGGGCAGGTCCGCCGGGCGGCTCGCGGCGCCGACCATCGGCGGGCCTTAGCGACGGTGGCGCCGCGGCGCCGGCAACTGGTGCAGCATCAGCGCGATCTCATCGGCCAACCGGCCGAGAGCGATGCTCATCGCCTGCACCTCTTCGTTGATGAGGGTCGAGGTGAGCGGGACGGCGGTCCGAAATGCGCGGGTCTTCTGGCTGCCCGACGGCTTGGCAAACGTCACTGCCGCCTGCGCCACCAGTACCAGTGCCCGCGTCGCATCCATGTCCATCCGCTGGATGTTGACTTCGACGGCGGCATCCTCCGGCGCCGTGATCGCACCGGCTGCGTTGACGACGGTCGTGCCGGGCAGGCGCTGGGACAGATCCTCGGCGAGAACACGCGCGATCATCGCCGCGAGGGGTTCGCCCCAGGCGTCGTTGGCCATGATATCAAGGCGGTAATTTTCTGACGACCGCACGATCTCCGGCCGTTCCAGGTAGCGGGCAACCGCGATCTGGTGCAGCAGGACAATGCCTGGCCCGCCGGTTCGCGGGGTCCCCGGCATCGGGCCAAGCGTGTACAGGCGGGGATTGGGCGACGTGCACGCGGCGACCAGCGCCGTGGCCGCCGTCGAAAGCATCAACCGTCGCCGCGTCATGGTCTGTATCATTGCGTACCAGTGTTGGTCCGGCCGCGGATCAGGGCTTCCGGATGGCGGTTGAGCAGGTCGGCAAGCGTTCGGAGCGACTGAACCATGTCGCTGAGTTGGTTCATCAGACGGTTGAGATCGCGATGGAACGCGGAATTGGCGCCGTAACCGGTATCGGTTGACGCGACCAGCCGGTTCGTATTGGCGAGCATGGATTGCAGGCTGTTGGCGAGGTCGGGCAATTGCCGCAGGGCGGGCGTTACCCCTGCGTCCAGCCGCTTCATCAGCGCCTGTGTGTCCGCCATCGTCGCCGCCATCGACTCAAGCGTTTGCTGCAACTCAGGGCTGGAGGTCAGCGTATTGGCGCTGGCCAACAGGTTGTTCAGTCTGTCCCCGATCTGCTGGAACGGCATCTGGCTGACATGGGTCAGCAGCTGGCTGGCCGAGCGCCCGATATCGGAAAAATCGCCCGGGACAGCCGGGAAGACGATGGCCTTACCTTCGACCGTCACCGTTGCGGGGGCGGCATCGGGCATGAAGACAAGCGCCACCTCACTCTGGCCTGTCAGCAGGTTCGTGGTCTTGATTTGCGCGCGCAGGCCGTGATCGACCAGGAAGCCTGCGTTCTCCAGCGGCCCCCGTTTCGCGGCCGCAGCGACGTTCGCGATGCGTTCGGGCTCCACTTCGTAACGCACCGGGGTGCGAACGGTATCGGATGCCGGATCGTACTCCATGGTTATCCCGGTCACTTCACCCAGTCTCAGTCCTTGCAAGGTGACGGGTGAGCCGACCGTGAGTCCGGCCACCGATCCCGGGAAGTAGCTGACCGCCGGCACCCGCCGGTGGAAGGAGGCGTTGCTCGCAGCCTCCCGGTCGGGATAGAGCGGGAAACGCTGGTCGGGGGCGCTGACCGGTGTATCCAGCGCTACCTTGGCGGTGTCGAACGCCACGCCGCCAAGCAACAATGCCTTGACCGATTGCATCTCCACCTGAACGCCTTGTCCGCCCAATTTCACTGACACGCCCGAAGCGTTCCAGAACCGGGAGCCATCGTGGACATAGCTGTCATAAGGGGCACGGACGAAGGCGTGAATCGTTACATTTGAAGCCATATGACCAACATCCCAGCCCAGCACCGTGCCAACGTTCAGGTCGCGGAAAAACACCGGCGAGCCGACGCTGACGGAGCCGACCCGGTCGGCCTGCAGCAGAAACGTGCGGCCGGGCGTATTGGTGGTCAGAACAGGCGGCACCTCCAGCCCAGTAAATTTTGTCGTTGTCCGGCCGGCGGTAAGGGCGGGAAGGAGCTCGATGTAAGCGCCGGAAATCAACGTATCGAGTCCCGATATCTGGCCGGCGAACAGGCGCGGTGTCACCACCCAGAAGCGGGCCTTATCATTCAGGAACCGCGTCGCGCTGTGGTTCATCTCGGCCGTTACCAAGACATGCGAGGCATCACGGCTGAGCGCGACGTCGGTCACTCGACCCAACGTGACGTCCTTATGCTTGATGAGCGACTGTCCCGCCTGCAGTCCTTCACCGCTCTCGAACGTAATGGTGATGGTGGGTCCACGCTTGGACAGCGTGTCCCAGGCGAGCCAGCCGCCAATCAAGATCGTAACGAGAGGAATCAGCCAGATAAGCGGGATGCGGGTGCGCCGGCCGATATGGGCGAGGGCCGGCGCCGCTGGTTTAAATGTCGCTGACATTGCTGCTGCGCCGGCCTGCGTTAACCGATCGGAACTGGTCCTACTTGATGATGATCTCGACGCGGCGGTTCTGCGGTTCGCGCACATTCGGGCCGGTGGCGACCAGCAGATGCGTTTCGCCGAAGCCCTGGATGGCGATGGCTTCCTTCGGGACGCCGTCCTTGACGAGTTCGCTGGCGACAACCTCGGCGCGCCGAACGGACAGGCGTTGGTTGTATTGCGGCGTGCCGGATGTATCCGTGTAGCCGTTGACTTCTATCTGCGTGTATTGGACGCGGGTGGAGTTATCGGCCGCTTCCTTGATGATCTCACGCGCCCGGTCGGTCAGCGTGGCCTTATCCCAGTCGAAGAACACCAGGTAAGACCGGGCCGCGGCGGGCGCCGGTGCGGCGACCGGTGCGGGTGCCGGTGGCGGCGGTGGCGGCACGACCCCGAAGTTGTATCGGACGCCGAAGATGAAGGTGTTGTTGTATTGGTGGCCGACTTCGAACGTGCCTGGGCGGGTGACCCGGCCGGCTGGCGTGTTGTAGGCCAATGCAGCGTTATAGGTCCGCGTGCCGGTCAGGCCCATGATCCGGTAATCTGCCGTGATGGCGAGGCCGGGTACCTGGTCAATCGGAAAGGCTGCACCGACGATGCCCTGTGCGGCGAAGGACGCCCGGGTGTCGTTGGACCCCAGCGTGGGATTCAGAGCGGCGGCGGTGCCGCTGCCGACGGCGCCGAAATTCGATAGATGTACTCGCTGATAGCCAATGCCGACGCCGACATAAGGCACCACCATCGGTATGAGTCCGTTGAAATCATAGAGGACGTTTAACATCGGTCCCCACATCTGCTCACTGCCGCTGGCGCTTGTGCTGGCGCCATAGCCGTAGCGGTTGAGGCCGCTGACCTTGTTGAAGCTGTTGCCGCGGTAGTCGAGTTCGAGTTCGGTCCGCAGACCATTTCCGAAGCCGTAGCCGAACGCGCCGATGGCGGCCGCGCCGATTGACGTGCCGAACGTCAGGTTAGGCGTACTCAACCCTGTGGTTACACCGAGGTTGCCGCTCAGGTTCTTGATCGACTCGTCGCCTTTCAGGTTGAAGCCGCCGCCAAGGCTGACATACGGCCCGGCAACGGGGTACCCGACCGGTGGTGGTTGTTGAGCCAGAACTGGCGTGCTCAGGATTGCGGTGGCGGCCACCAGGACTGCCGGTTGTAGTCTTTTCCGCGTATTCGGTGACATATCGGGTCCCTCACTTGTTATAATCGTTAAAACCCGAATGCTCTGAATACTGCGCAACGGCTATGCAATTTCGGCAAAAATGCTTTGCCCGACGCTGGTGTGGCCGCGCTGCAACAACACGAATGCTAGGCCTGGGCTGAACTTCTGTCTTGTTTTGGCTTGCATGGCGGGCCGCGCGACAGGCCAGGCAAAACCGGACGGCGCAACCACCGGGCGGCGGGTCGCACCGGGGGCAGTCGCCGCAAATGCACCAGGCGCAAAACCTAAGTAACCCCCGTTAAACAACAATAAATATGATGATAATAAAACAAAGCACAGAGGCTTTAGAACTCCTGAATCAAGAACGTGTTATTGCGCAAGTTGATACATGTCAATCAGATAATTTACTTATGGTATTTGCTGCCCCGCCTTGGTTGCCACCATTCGGGTCCGAAATGCTGTCGAGTTGCGCCATAAGAGTGACAGACGTGGATGAGTTCCGGGCCGCCGTCCGGCCGGCCAACAGCGAGTACGTTGTAACGGGTTCCGGGTCTTTTGCCGCCAGCATCATCAGGGTCGACCTGCATCGGCTTCGGTTGCAGCGGTTCAATGAAATCCTGGCGCGTACCTGGCGCATTGAAATTGTGGACGGGCGCGTGGGGATCGGCTTCTTCGCCGAACCCGGTGCGCCGATGAAGCGCCAGGGCATAGAACTGATGCCGGATGAAGTCGGCGTGCTCTCCGGTTCCGGCACCTTGTGTCATACTGCCTCCGGCCCAAGCCACCTCGCATCCATGTCCTTGCCGGCAAATGACCTGGCGGAACTGGCCGGAGCGCTTGCCGGGCTGGACCTGACACCGACCGACCCGGTCATGACAGCAAACGTCGCAGCGGCATCGATGACACGGCTGCGGTCGCTGCACGCGGCGGCGGCACACCTGGCGGAGACTGCACCGCATATCATTGCCCGACCCGAAGCCGCACGCGGCCTGGAGGTGTCGCTGAGCGATGCCATGGTCATGTGCCTTGCCGCGGGGCGCCTGCGGACGGATACCGCCAGCCAGCGACGCCACGCTCTGCTGATCAAACGCTTCCGCGCGCTTGAGGAAGCCAATCGCGGCCGAGCGCTGTATCTGCCTGAGGTTTGCGCGGCGTTGGGCGTCAGCCAGCGAACCTTGCATCAGGTCTGCCACGAACAGTTGGGAGTCGGTCCGAAACGCTATCTGCTGCTGCGCCGCCTGCATCTGGCGCACCGGGATCTGCGCTGCGCGTCCCCGGGCGAGGGAACTGTCACCGACATCGCCACGAAATACGGATTTTGGGAGCTTGGCCGCTTCGCGGTGTCTTACCGCACCATATTCGGCCAGTCGCCGTCTGTGACTTTGCGGGAATCTCTGTCCCGCTGGCAGAGCGGAACGCACTGGCTGCCACGCATCGCGGACCTCAGCCCGCTGGTCGCGCAGGACGATGCACGGTTGGCCGTCGAGAGTTTTGTATGAACGCCGCCACGAAGCCTGGCGGAATGTGCCGGCGCGCAGTCAGCTTATCGCAAGTAGGCCTCGCTTGCATAGCGACGCATCATGCGCTGGCTGTTGAAGTAGTAGGCAATATTGCCAATACTCTGCTTCATCATGGCACACCATTGGCTTCTTTCGGCATAGAAAAGTGGCAGGACAACACGCTCCAGCTTTTCATACAGCAGGCCGGCATGTCGATCTGCCGAACCGGCATCATCCTCGCCGCCGATTGCCCAGCCGGTTACACCCTCGACACAGGCCTCGACCCACCAGCCGTCCAGAACACTTAGGTTGATGACGCCATTGAGCGCGGCCTTCATGCCACTGGTGCCGGAGGCTTCCATCGGTGGCTGTGGCGTGTTGACCCAGACATCCACGCCGCTGATCATCGCCTGTGCGATGCGCATGTCATAGTTCGGCAGGAAGGCGCACGTCACGCGTCCATGAAGTTCCTGTGTCAGCTGCAACAGCCGCCGGATGGCCTGTTTGCCTTCCTCATCCTTCGGATGCGCCTTCCCGGCGAGGACAATCTGGATTGGTTGCTTTGACGCAATGGCGGTCAACCGCTCCACATCGGAAAACAGGAGCAAAGGCCGCTTGTAGCCGGTCATCCGCCGAGCAAATCCCAGAGTGGCAATGTTCGGGTCCAGGCTGACGCCCGTCAACGCGCGCACCATATCGCTAAAGCCGGCCTTGGCGGCCCGGTGGCACTCCGAAACCTCCTGATCGGACAGTTGCAGCGCACGAACCAGAATTTCCGGCTCGTGAATCCAGTGTGGCCAGTATGAGCAGAATAACCGGGCGAACGCCGGATGCGCCCACAATCCGACGTGGACGCCATTGGTGATGGCATGGACGCGGAATCCCGGAAACATCAGGCGCGTCGTTTCAGCGTGGCGGCGTGCCACCCCGTTCGTGTAGCCGGCCAGGCTCAGGGCAAGCTGTGTCATGTTCAGTGAATCCGCACCGGCGACCCGTTTCAGTTCGCCCACATCCACCAGATCGGGAACCAGTTTTTCGAACAGGTCGTACGAAAACCGGTCATGCCCGGCTTCAACCGGCGTATGCGTCGTGAATACGCACCGCTCCCGCACCTCTGCCACATCGTAGATCGGCTCCCCGGGCCGAACATCCTCCGGTGGGAAGCGGTAGCGGTTCAACAAGTCCAGCGTAAGAAACGCCGCATGGCCTTCATTGAGGTGATAGGTGTGCAGATAGAAGCCAAGCGCCTGCAGCAGCCGGATACCACCCAGACCAAGAATCAGTTCCTGCTTCAGGCGGTAGGCTTCGCCGTCACCATAAAGATAATGGGTCAGCTCACGATCGGCGGGATCATTCTGATCAAGGTCGGAGTCCAGCAGCAGAACGGGGGTCTTGTGCCCGTGCGGACTGGTGTGGATGTAAAGCCAGGGGCGGATCCACACCGGACGCTGCTCGATCCGGAGCGCAACCATGGCATCCAGCGGCGCGCACAGCACGGTCGGATCCCACCAATCCGGGTGCTCAATCTGTCCCTTCTCCGCATCGATTTCCTGCCGGAAATACCCCGCGCGGCTGATCAGCGTCACGAAGATGACGGGTATTTCCAGATCGGCGCAGGAACGGACTGTATCGCCGGCGAGGATGCCGAGACCGCCGGAATAGGTCTGCATCTCCGGCCGTATCGCAATCTCCATCGAGAAATAGGCGATGTTAATTCGGCTGACGAAATTTTCCAGCAGATCGTGCATGATCTTTCCAGTCCACTCCAACATGGGATTGCGGTCCGCCGGCGATCGCTATGCGGCCTAGGGTTTCATGCTGCCGGATATCCGACCGACTGAACAAAGGTCACGAACTCGCCGCGATCCAGGCGTAGTGCGCGGGTCAGAGGCGAATGATCGAAGGATGTGCGGAGGACCGTCGCCAACCCCTCCGACGCGCAATAGAGATAGATATTCGCTGCGATGAAGCCGGTATCCGTACTCGCAATCCGGTATTGGTCTTCCCGTGGCAGATTGGTCAGATGGTCCCGGTGACCAACATAGATCAGTTCAAGCGGCGCGCCTGCGACGAGATCCGGCGTCGAGGTCAGCGGTCGGACGTCTGTCCTGAGGTGCAGCGAAAGCCAATTTGGTACCGGATCATAACGCCAGACACCCGCCCGCGTCGCCACGAAGACCTCCACCTCCCGCGCATCCCGCCAGGAAGGCACGGTGCGGCCTCCGGTCTCGGTCCGGTTCACGCCGCAGGCACACCAAAGAAGTTCCGAAAGCTGCTGCAAGGATAGATCGCGGGCTGTGTCGAAGGACCGCAGTGACCGACGGTTCCTCAACGCCGTTGACAGCGGATCACCGAATACTGCGCGCGGCGGCGGCAGCGTCAGTGGGTCGTCGTTCGGCGCCGCCGGCGGAAATGTCCCGCCTTGTTCCGGAGTCATGCTCAAAGGCACGGTGACCGTCATTGTGAAATACCTTGCGGTTTGGGCCGGATTGAACAGCCCAAGCGGAAAATGCAGTGGCAAATCAGCCCTTCGCACGTGATCGACGAAAGTTTCCGAGCCGTTCAGCTTCTGGCGACAGTGCTGTCGCAGCCTGCATCCGGCTGGCCTGGACCCTGTTGATCCAGGTCAACGCAGATCCACAAAGAAACCAGTGCGCGATAACAGTCCTTCATGAACACTAAATCGTGAATTCGGCCTGATGGCGTCTGTCCAGCGGCGTCATGATCCAAGTCAAGACAGCCACGCGACGAATGTGCCACGTTGAATAACTGCTTCCTGATAGATGCAAAAACGAGCGGCGTCTTGCGTTACGTGGAGGAAATTGATGGATACGACCGTCCTGCCCCGGCAGGGAGTCGATTTAACCGGGTCCGAGGCAATTCTACTTTATCGACACGCTGACCTGCATCGCGCTGACGCAGCGGGCGGGTCTGCTGCGACGATCTCTGGAACGGCGCACGACGTGAAAACGGACCGGACCGAAGGTCTATCGCCTGGTTTGGTTCCGTCCGGTGTGGTGCCGTCCGATGCGGACCTGACCGACTTGGTGCGCCACGTGCTGCGGCGAAAGGTCGACGGCGGCGATCTGATACGGCCAGCGGTCAGGGCCGGGTGGCTGATACTTGAGGGTGAGGTTGAAACGTCTGCACAGAAGCGGTCCGCGGAAGATGCGGTGCGGCAGATCAAGGGCATCCGCGGTATCAGCAACAACATCATGCTCATCAACGTGGTGCTGGTGCAGCGTATCAATGACAGTATTGATCGGCAATTCGTATTCAACGCACGCCGCAGCGCCCACGGTATCATCGTGTCGGCGCAGGATCGCAGGATCATCCTGTCCGGTCATGTCCCGTCGGCCTTTGAGCGGGACGAAGCCGAATCGGTCGCGTGGCGGGTGCCTGGAGTCCTGTCCGTCGTCAATCGCATCCGGGTTGATGCGGACAACACGTCTGGTTCAAGGGGGATAAAATAAGACGCTGGTTTGACTTGCATCAAGGCAGTACAGCCATGGTGGTGATGCTGCATCGCGTGGCTTGAACAAATTAAATTCCCGATGACCAGCGTATCGTTTGCGGCGGCAGAGCAGAACCGGAGGAACAGTGCAAATGCCTGACGATATAACCCTACAGGCGATGGTGATGGATGAACTCGCGTTCGAACCCAGTGTTGATGCCGCGCATATCGGCGTTTCCGCCAAGAACGGTGTCATCACACTGACCGGATTCGTGAATAGTTACAGCGCCAGATCAGCCGCTGAACATGCCGTCAGCAGGGTTCGGGGCGTACAGGCGATCGCCCAGGAAATCGAGGTTCGTCTGCCCAACGACCAGAAGCATGCAGACGATGAGATTGCCGAACGGGCGGTACGAATTTTGGGCTGGGATATCGAGGTGCCGGAGAAGCGCATTCAGGTCACCGTATCGCATGGTGTCGTGACGCTCTCGGGTGAAGTCGATCACTATTTCCAAAGAGCGGCCGCTGAAAACGACGTCAGGCGCCTGGGCGGGGTGCAAGGCGTCATCAACCGGATCAAGCTTTCGCAACAAGCCGTCTCGCTCAGCCGGTCCGATATCGTGCGGCAGAAGATCGAGGATGCGCTCCGGCGCAGCGCGGATGTCGAGGCGTCGCAGATCGACATCAAGGTGGATGGCGGAACCGTCAGCCTTGAAGGCAGGGTGAAAAGCTGGTTCGAGCGCGGGCTCGTAAGATCCGCGGCATGGTCCGCGCCGGGGGTTACGGAAGTCAGGGACCATCTGCGGATCCTTCCCTGAGCACGCCAGGATCGGAACCGCGCCACCAGGATACCCGAGGACGAGATGATGGCGAAGCAAGTACTCTTTCGATCTGCGGCGCGAGAAAAGATTCTGCACGGCGCAACCCAACTTGCCGACGCCGTCCGCGTTACGCTCGGCCCTCGCTCGAAATCGGTGCTGATCGAGAAGAAATGGGGCGCCCCGATCGTCTGTAACGACGGGGTGACGATCGCCAAGGAATTCGAGCTGAAAGATCCGGAAGAAAACCTTGGCGCCCGCATGCTTCGGCAGGCCGCCGAAAAGACCGGCGAGGTCGTGGGCGATGGCACCAGCACGGCGACCATTCTGGCGCAGGCGATCTTTGCCGACGGCGTGCGGAACGTGGTCGCGGGAGCAAGTGCGATCGACCTGAAGCGAGGTCTGGATCGTGCGGCCGCGGTGGTCATCGCGGAATTGAAACGGATGTCGCGTCCGGTACAGACGCGCGCCGAGAAAGCGCAGGTCGCGGCCATTTCCGCGCATAACGATGCAACGATCGGCGAACTCGTCGCGGATGCGATCGAACGGGTCGGCAATGAGGGCGTCATCACGGTGGAGGAGTCGAAGACCACCGAGACCGCGCTTGAGGTCGTTGAGGGCATGCAGTTCGACCGCGGCTTCCTGTCGCACTACTTCATCACCAACCCCGAGACGATGGAGGCCGTGCTGGAGGACGCGTACGTGCTTTTGTCGGACCGCAAGATCGGCAGCTTGCAGGAAGTCCTTCCGGTGTTGGACGGCGTGGCAAAGTCCGGCCGGCCCTTGCTGGTGATCGCGGAGGACATCGAGGGTGAGGCACTGGCAACTTTGATCGTCAACCAACTCCGTGGTGCCCTGAAGGCCTGTGCGGTCAAGGCGCCCGGGTTCGGTGACCGCCGAAAGGCCCTGCTGCAGGATATGGCGGTCCTGACCGGGGGTACAATCGTGTCGCAGGACCTCGGGCTGAAATTGGAAAGCATGGCCTTGAAAGACCTGGGGCGGGTCGCCCGCGTGGTCGCCGACAAGGACACGACTACGCTGATTGGCGGTGCCGGTTCGCGCGTCGATATCGATGCCCGCGTGCAGCAGATCCGCCACGAAATCGCCGACACCAGCAGCGAATACGACCGTGAGAAGCTGCAGGAGCGGCTGGCCAAGCTGTTGGGGGGCGTCACGGTGATCCGCGTCGGCGCGCCGGCGGAAGCAGAGATGAAGGCGCGGAAGGAGGCGCTGGACGACGCGATCAGCGCAACCAAGGCGGCCGTAAGCGAGGGGGTGGTTCCCGGCGGCGGCCTTGCGCTGCTGCGCTGCATTCCCGCGGTCGAACAGGAGGAAGCCAGGACCGAGGGCGACGAGCGGACCGGCATTCAGATCCTGAAGCGTGCGCTTGAAGTCCCAACCCGCCAGATCGCCGAAAACTCGGCGGTGGACGGCGGTGTCGTCGTCGCACGAATGATGGCTGATTCGGGCACCATCGGATTCGATGCCGCCCGGAAACAATATGTCGACCTCATGGCAGCCGGTATCATCGATCCGACCAAGGTGGTACGCACGGCGCTGGAAAATGCCGTCTCCGTCGCGAGCGTCCTGCTGCTGACGGAAGCGACCATGACGGAGTTGCCGGAGGCCAGAAAGGACCGGGTGCTGGAGCCCGAACCGGAAATCTAGTGTCGCGAGCAAGAAGTTCGTCGTACTGAATTTGGCCCTGGTTCGCGACACTAGGCCTTTGTTTTCAGTGGCCTGTTAGTCCCCTCCATCCGTCGCTCAGTGCGACGAACTTCGGGGGCAGGACACTAGCGCATCGTTGGCTGAAGCATACGCTGGTTCAGCGTATGCCCGCGGGTGCGCACATCTCCCGGCACCAGGTGCGATACAGGGTTTCGACAGCGTCCCGCGCCACCCGCGCGGTGCCGTAGGTGGCGACCGCCGATGCGCCCGCCGCCATGGCGAAACCCAAGGCCCGGTCGTCCGGCCATCCGCGTGCCAGGGCCAGGACAAGCCCGGCGAGGAAGCTGTCTCCCGCCCCGACGGCGCCACGCTCCTGCACCGGGATCGCGGGCAGGCGCGTGAAGCCATCCGGCGTGCCGAGGATCGCGCCTTCGGCGCCGAGGCTGACGGCTATGATCTTTGCCGCGCCGGTGCGCAGCAACGCTTCGGCTTCCTGCTGCTGCGAGGACGCATCCGGCAACGCCCGTCCGGCCAGATAGGCCAGTTCCCCCAGGCTCACTTTCAGCAATGTCACACCGTGCCGGACCGCTTCATGCAGTGCCGCGCCCGAGGTATCGACGACGAATTTCTGTCCGCGTGCCGCGGTGGCCTCGGCACATCGGGCGTAGAAATCGACCGGCACGCCGCGCGGCAGGCTGCCGCTTGCAACGATCCAGTCGGCTTCCGTCTGCTTCAGCACGTCGAGGGCGGCGGACCATTCATCAACGTCGATCACCGGTCCTTCCGGCACGAACCGGTATTCCAGCCCGCTCTCCTGATCCTGGACGTTCAGGCTGATCCGGTTGCGGCCGCGGATCGGTATCGCTTGCCAGGGGACGCCGGTTTCATTCAGCAGTTCCTCGCACCAGCGGCCCGTTATGCCGCCAGTCAGCACCAGGGCCAACGTATCGCCGCCCAGGGCATGCAGGACGCGGGCAACGTTGATTCCGCCGCCGCCCGGATCGAAATGTTCGTTGAACGTGCGGATCTTGTGCGTGGGGCGCACGGCGGGTGCCATGCAGGCCAGATCGATCGCCGGGTTCAGCGTCAGCGTGACAATGCGGGTCGTCATCGTGACTCAAGCCTCCATGGCGGCAAGACCGGGCACGGCGCTCGCCTCCGCCTCTTTCACCACGGCAATCGTGCGCAGCAGGCTGGACGGATTGACGCTGATGGAATCGATTCCGATCTTCGCCAGGAAGCGTGCGATTTCCGGATAATTGGCCGGCGCCTCACCGCAGATGCCGACTTTCCGGCCATTCCGCTTGGCCCCGGCAACCGCGAGGCGCAGCATTTCCAGCATGCCCGGATCGCGCTCATCAAAGTCGAATGCTACGATCTCGGAGTCGCGGTCCACCCCCAGGGTGAGCTGGGTCAGGTCGTTCGAACCGATCGAGAAACCATCGAACACGGCAGCGAAGGCGTCGGCCTGGATGACATTGTTCGGGATTTCACACATGACATAGACTTCCAGCCCGTTCTTGCCGCGCTCCAGCCCGTTGCGGGCCATGGCGGCCACCACCTGTTCGGCCTCTGCCACGCGGCGGCAGAACGGCACCATGACGATCAGATTGGTCAGGCCCATGTCCTCCCGCACGTGCCGCAGGGCGGCGCATTCCAGGGCGAAACCTTCGGCATAGGCCGGGTGCGCATAGCGGGACGCGCCGCGGAAGCCGAGCATCGGGTTGGCTTCCTGTGGTTCGAACGTCGCACCGCCGAGCAACTCGGCGTATTCGTTGGTTTTGAAGTCGGACAGACGGATGATGACCGGCTTCGGGTAGAATGCCGCGGCGATCGTGCCGACGCCTTCTGCCAGGTTGCGGATGAAATAGTCCTGGGGCGAGGCGAAGCCCTCCAGACGTTGGTAGATACGAACGCGCTCGCGCTGAGGGACCCGTTCGGGATGCACCAGCGCCATCGGATGGATGCCGATGGCATTGTTGATGATAAATTCCATGCGGGCCAGCCCGACACCGGCATTCGGCATCATCGCGGCGCGGAATGCTTCGTCCGGATTGCCCAGATTGACCAAGATCTGGGTCTTCGGCATCGCAAGGGTGCCGACATCGGTGCGCGTGACCTCGAACGGGATGTCGCCATCATACACCACGCCGCTTTCGCCGCCGGCACAGGATACGGTCACCCGCATCCCGGTCTGCAGGGCGGTTGTCGCGTTCGTTGCGCCGACCACGGCCGGCACGCCGAGTTCGCGTGCCACAATCGCCGCGTGACATGTCCGGCCGCCCCGATCCGTAACGATGGCGCCGGCGGTTTTCATCACCGGCTCCCAGTCAGGGCTGGTGGCGCTTGCGACCAGGACCTCACCGGGCTGGAACGTTGGCAGATCGGTGGCCGCGTGGATGACCCGGACCGTGCCGCTGCTGATCTTCTCACCGACCGCCTTGCCTCGGACCAGTTCGGTGCCATCGCCCGTCAGGCTGTAGTTTTCCAGCATCGTGCCTGACCGGCGCGAAACGACGGTTTCGGGTCGAGCCTGAACGATGAACAGGCGGCCGGTGTCGCCGTCCTTGGCCCATTCGATATCCATCGGCACCGGATGGCCGGCATGGCGGGAATAGTGCTCCTCGATCGTCATCGCATGGGCGGCGAGCTTGATGACTTCGTGATCCAGCAGGCAGAAGCGCGCCTGTCGTTCCGGCGACGTCGGCTCATCCTTGGTTGTCGAACCGATATGGCCGGCGGCGAGCGTCATTGTGCATTGCTTCTTGCCCAGGATGCGCCGCAGGACCGCCGGGTGCCCGTTCCGGAATGTTGGCTTGTGTACGAAATATTCGTCCGGATCGACCTTGCCTTGGACGATATTTTCGCCCAGGCCGTAGGAACCGGTGATCAGCACGACATCGCGAAAGCCTGATTCGGTATCCAGGGTGAAGATCACGCCGCTGGACGCCAGATCCGAGCGAACCATTTTCATCACGCCGACGGACAGTCCGACCTTGAAGTGGTCGAAACCATTATTGACCCGATAGACGATGGCGCGATCGGTGAACACCGAAGCGAAGCACAGGCGGCAGGCTTCGAACAGGTCATCCACGCCGGTGATGTTCAGGTAACTCTCATGCTGACCGGCGAAGCTGGCGGTCGGCAGATCCTCGGCCGTGGCGGAGCTTCTGACGGCGACGGCGACATTCGCACCGTATTCCTGCTCAAGCACATGATAAGCCTGGGCGATACGCTCGCGTAACGCGGGGGTGCCGGTGGCGAGATAGACCAGCCGTCGGGCTTTACCGGCCCTGTCAGCCAATTGTCCGATATCGGTGATATCCAGGGTATCCAGCAATGCATGCAGCGCGTGGCTGCAATCGACCTGCTGAATTGCCTGGTAATAGGCGCGGACGGTCAGCGCGAAGCCGTTCGGGACGCGCACACCTTCCGAACTGAGGGCGTGATACAACTCGCCCAAGGAGGCGTTTTTTCCACCGACAAGCGGCACATCATCCAGCCGGATATCGTCGAACCACATAAGGTCGTCGGATGAAGCGGACATAGTTCCCTCTGCTTGTTGTCCAACGCGCATCAGCGTTCAGCCCGGGCGGTGCCGATCAGGTGTTGATCGGCACCCACTCGTTCCCGGCTTTGCGGTAGCGCCGCTTTACCGCGGCCCAGGCGATGCGATGCACGATCGCCTCGTGGTCCGGGTCTGCCGCATGGCTGCGCCAGGCGTTGTTGAACGCGGCCAGATAAATCTCCTGCGCATGACGGGGCAGGTGTGCCCGAACGGACTGCGGCAGTTCATCTGGCGCGCTGTATGGCATGGCGGTTATGGCGTGATGGCGACCTTCAGCACGCCGTCGCGCTGATGGCCGAACAGGTCATAGGCCGCTTCGATGTCGTCCAGCTTGAACCGATGGGTCACCATCGCGGTCAGGTCCAGCCGGGCGGACTGGATGACATTGATCAGGCGCCGCATGCGTTCCTTGCCACCAGGACACAGTGTCGTAATGATCCTGTGATTGCCGAGGCCGGCGGTGAACGGCCCGAGTGGAATTTTCAGGTCGGTCGAATAGACGCCAAGGCTGGACAGGGTGCCGCCCGGCCGCAGCACCCGCAGCGCGGATTCGAATGTGCCCTGCGTGCCCAGCGCCTCGATCGCGACGTCCACGCCGCGCCCGTCGGTCAGGCGCATGATTTCGGCCACCGGATCGACGTCGCGGAAGTTCAGCGTCACGTCGGCACCGCAGCGGCGCGCCATGTCCAGGCGCCCGGGGATGCCGTCGACGCCGATTACCGTGGTGGCGCCGGACAGCCGGGCGCCGGCGGTGGCGCACAGTCCGATCGGACCTTGCGCGAACACCGCGACGACATCGCCGATGCTGATGCCGCCGCTTTCGGCGCCGGAGAAGCCGGTGGACATGATGTCCGGGCACATCAGCACCTGCTCATCGGTCAGCCCGTCCGGCACCGGGCATAGATTGGCCATCGCGTCGGGTACCAACACATACTCAGCCTGGCAGCCATCGATCGTGTTGCCGAAGCGCCAGCCGCCCATGGCCTTGAAGCCGCTGCTGTTGAAGCCCCCATCCTGTGAGGCGCACCCGCACAGGCACGCGGCGGAATGGCCGCTGGGGGTGATGGCGCCGGCGATCACGCGCTGGCCTTCGCGATAGCCTTGCACGGCGGAGCCGAGCTTCTCGATGATGCCGACGGGTTCGTGACCGATGGTCAGGCCCTTGGCGACCGGATACTCACCTTTCAGGATATGGATATCGGTGCCGCAGATCGTCGTGGTGGTGATTCGCATCAGGGCATCCAGCGGCCCGACGTCTGGGATTGGCTTGCTTTCCAAGACGATCCGTCCGGGCTCAACGA
>DAICYU010000269.1 GCA_027311485.1 Acetobacteraceae bacterium | reverse complement strand
AGCCGTCCTGGGCGAACATTGCCGACAAGCTGACATACGGCGTGCTGGACGCCGCGGTAATGTTGCCGCCGCTCGCGCTTGCCGCATGCGCGGGATTGCGGGGACCGAAGGCGCGGCTGCTGGTTCCGATGTCACTCAGCCAGGGCGGCAATGCGATCACGGCGCGCACCGATGTTGCCAATGCCTTGGTCACCGCGGACGCACCGGCGCAGTTACGGTTGCTGGACTGGCTGCGCACGCAGCCTACGCGTCCGCGCTTTGCCGTGGTGCACACATTTTCCACCCACAACCTGTTGCTGCGCTATTGGCTTGCATCCGGGGGCGCCGACCCGGACCGCGACATCGAAACCGTCGTGATCCCGCCGGAGGAGATCGGGACTGCGCTTGCGGACGGCAGCATCGCCGGCTTCTGCGCCGGCGCGCCATGGGGTGACGAGGCGGAGCGGCGGGGTGTCGGCCGCATCCTGATCGGGACATCCACGATATGGCCGTTCCATCCGGAAAAATGCCTGTGCGTCGGCGCGGCGTGGGCCGAGACTTATCCGGATCTTCTCAATCGGCTGCAGCGTGCCCTGCTGCGGGCGCAGGTTCGGTGCGACAAGGCGGAGGAAGCGCCGGCGATCGCCGCACTTCTGTCCGACCAGAGAGGACTGCGCCTGCCGGAGGAGGCTGCGCGTGCGGCGCTGCCGGGTGGCGGTGGCGCGGAGTTGATCCGCTTCTACTCAAAAGCCGCCTGGTTTCCGGCGCGCGCGCATGCGGCGTGGTTCATCGGCCAGATGCAACGCTGGGGCTGGATGCCGGACGATATCGACGCCCCTGCCCTGGCACGCGCGGTCTACCGCCCCGACCTGTTGGCGCCGGCGGTTGAAGCCGAGGGACTCTATCTCGCCGAAGGCCTGCCAGCGTTGGAGAGCACAGCGATGCTGCCGATGCCTGACGATGAGGCTTTTGCCCCGAGCGGCCGCAGGCAGCGTTAGATGTCTATTTTCTGACTATGAAATAGCCATTATGCCACTCAGTGGGCATGTAAAGCCTAATTTTTATCCTTAGCGCCAGGCGCGCACGCCGTTTTTTGAGGCTGTTGCATATGTTCGTTGCTGGCACACCGTTTGCGTTGCACTGCAGCGAGGCTCCGACAAGCCATCCGGTCGTGCTCAACGAAGGGCGCAGCCTGTAAGTCGAGGCAACTAACGCCTCTCGCATCCGCTCGGCTGGCAACGTTGCCCGGCCCAGATCGCGTGACGTTCTATGCACAAAGGCTTTCTCAAGGCCGGCCATCTGCCGACCCTGTTCGCATCGTTCCTCTACTTCGACCTCAGCTTCATGGTCTGGGTTCTGCTTGGCCCGCTCGGCGTCGCGGTCGCCAGTCAGCTGCACCTCGACCCCAGTCATAAAGGCCTGATGGTCGCCACCCCGGTGCTCGCCGGCGCCGCCTTGCGCGTCGTGCTCGGCCTGCTGGTCGACCGCTTCAAGGCCAAGCCGGTCGGCGTTGGCGCACAGATCGTGGTGATCGCCGGGCTGATCGGTGCCTGGTTCATCGGCATCGACAGCTTTGCGGGGGTCCTGCTGTTGGGCGGCGTACTTGGCCTTGCCGGCGCATCCTTCGCGGTCGCGCTGCCCCTGGCGTCGGCCTGGTATCCGCCCGAGCATCAGGGCATGGCCCTGGGCATCGCTGGCGCCGGCAACTCCGGCACTGTGCTGGCCGCCCTGTTCGCCCCGGCCCTGGCAATCGCCGTCGGTTGGCAGAACGTCATTGGCCTCGCCGCGATCCCACTGACCATCGCCCTGGTCATCTTCATCGTCGCCGCCAAGGACAGCCCGAGCACCCCGGCGCCGAAGCCTTTGGCCGCTTACCTGGCATTGCTGAAGATCGGCGATTGCTGGTGGTTCATGTTTTTTTACAGCGTCACCTTCGGCGGTTTCGTCGGCCTGGCGTCCTCGCTGACCATCTACTTCAACGACCAGTATGGCCTGTCGGCCGTCACCGCCGGCTACTGCACGGCCGCCGTGGTCTTCGTTGGTTCGCTGGTCCGCCCGCTGGGTGGCGCCGTCGCCGACCGGATCGGCGGCGTCCGTGCGCTGATCATGCTGTATGCCGTGGCAGCCTGCGCGTTCGCGACCATCGCCACCGGCCTGCCGACGATATGGCTGGCACTGCCCGTGTTCGTCGTCGGCATGCTGGCCCTGGGCATGGGCAACGGATCGGTCTTCCAACTCGTCCCGCAGCGCTTCCGCCGGGAAATCGGCGTGATGACCGGCCTGGTCGGCATGAGCGGCGGTGTCGGCGGCTTCTACCTGGCGTCCAGCCTCGGTTTTTCCAAGCAGCTCACCGGCAGCTACGGCCCGGGATTCCTGGTGTTCGCAGTCCTGGCGGCGGTCGCCCTGGTCAGCATCACCGGCGTGCGGCGGCGCTGGCGGACGACGTGGTCCGCGCTGCACGGCGCGGCCCGGGTTTAAGGCGGAGAACGGCAATGAACATGATCGCTCCGCGTCGGACCAGGCTGGTTCTGGTCGGCAACGGCATGGCGGGCGTACGGGCGCTGGAAGAAATTCTGGCGCGCGCCCCGGATGCCTTCTCCGTCACCGTGTTCGGCTCCGAGCCGCACGGGAATTACAACCGTATCATGCTGTCGCCGGTGCTGGCGGGCGAGAAGACATTCGAGGCGATCACCACGCACCCAAGGTGCTGGTACGACGATAACGGGATCGAGCTGATCGCGGGTGAACCCGTGGTCGGCATCGACCGGGCCGCGCGGACCGTGACCGGTGCACAGGGCACCACACGTCCCTATGACGTGCTGCTGCTGGCGACCGGATCGAACCCGGTGATCATCCCGGTGCCGGGCCACACGCTGCCCGGCGTGATCGGCTTCCGCGACATCGCCGACGTCGCGAGCATGCTGACCGCAAGTCGGACCGGACGCCATGCCGTCGTCATCGGCGGCGGCCTGCTGGGTCTGGAAGCCGCGAACGGCCTGGCACGCAACGGCATGGAAACTACCGTGTTGCATCTGATGCCGACGCTGATGGAACGGCAACTCGACCCGGTTTCGGCAGGATTGCTGAAGGCCGACCTGGCCAGCCGCGGCATCAACGTCATCACCGAAGCGAACACCCAGGCGATCCTGGGTACGGAGCGGGTGGAGGCGGTCGAACTTGCCGCCGGCACCCGCCTGCCCGCCGATATCGTGGTGATGGCGGCGGGCATCCGCCCCAACACCGCATTGGCCAAGGCGGCCGGGCTGGCGTGCGGCCGGGGCGTGCAGGTCGATGACGGCATGCGCACCGCCGATCCCGCCATCTACGCGGTCGGCGAATGCGTCGAGCATCGCGGCGCAGTCTTCGGCCTGGTCGCGCCGTTGTACGAGATGGCGAAGGTGGCGGCGGACCGCATCGCCGGCATCGCGGACACCAACTATATGCCGGCGGTGACCGGAACGCGGCTGAAGGTCACTGGCATCGACATGTTCTCGGCCGGCGACTTCACAGGCGATGCCGAAACCGATGACATCGTGTTCCGCGACGCCGCCCGGGGCGTGCACAAAAAGCTGGTGATCCGCGGCGACAAGCTGATCGGCGCCGTGCTGTACGGCGACGCGCGGGACAGCGCCTGGTACTTCGACCTGATCCGCAGCGGCACCGACATCAGCGAACTGCGTGACACCCTGCTGTTCGGCCCCGCGGCTGGCGCAGGCACGGCGACGCAAGGGCCGGAAGCCCTGCCCGACACCGCCGAAATCTGCGGCTGTAACGGCGTCAGCAAAGGTACGATCCTGGCGGCGATCGGCAAGCACAAGCTGACGTCGCTCGACCAGGTACGGTCCCGAACCAAGGCGTCGGCGTCCTGCGGCAGCTGTTCGTGCCAGGTTGAAGCCCTGCTCGCCCATGCCCTGGGCGGGAATTATGACGCGGCGCCGAAGGTCAAGCCGGTGTGCAAATGCACCCCGCATGGGCATGACGCGGTCCGCCAGGCAATCGTGGCGCAAAGGCTGAAGACGATCCCGGCCGTTATGCTGGCCTTGGACTGGGCGAGCACTGACGGATGCGCAAGCTGCCGCCCGGCGCTGAACTACTATCTGCTGTGCGCCTGGCCGGGCGAGTATGTCGATGACGCGCGATCCCGCTTCGTCAACGAACGCATGCACGCCAACATCCAGAAGGACGGCACCTACTCGGTGGTGCCGCGGATGTGGGGCGGCGTGACCACGGCCGCCGAATTGCGGGCCATCGCCGATGTGGTGGACAAGCACCGGATCCCGACGGTGAAGGTGACCGGTGGGCAGCGCATCGATCTGCTGGGCGTGCGCAAGGAGCAACTGCCGGAGGTATGGCGCGACCTGAACGCGGCTGGGATGGTGTCCGGGCACGCCTATGGCAAGGCGCTGCGGACGGTGAAAACCTGCGTCGGATCGGAATGGTGCCGGTTCGGCACTCAGGACTCCACGGCCATGGGCATCGCCCTGGAGAAGATGACCTGGGGCTCCTGGACGCCGCACAAGACGAAGCTGGCAGTGTCCGGCTGCCCCCGGAACTGCGCCGAGGCAACGATCAAGGATTTCGGCGTGATCGCCACCG
Source organism: Acetobacteraceae bacterium (assembly GCA_027311485.1). Taxonomy (GTDB): domain Bacteria; phylum Pseudomonadota; class Alphaproteobacteria; order Acetobacterales; family Acetobacteraceae; genus Rhodopila. Next base: position 1,492 of record DAICYU010000269.1, on the reverse strand, counting down.
ACAGCGGCTGGGATCTGCATATCGCCGGCAATGGCGGCATCAAGGTGCGTGTCACCGACCTGCTGGCCAAGGTCACCACCGAGGAGGAGGTGCTGGAATACTGTGCCGCCTTCATGCAGCTCTACCGGGAGGATGCCTGGTACCTGGAACGCACGGCACCCTGGGTGGAACGGGTCGGCATAGAAACGGTCCGCACCCGCCTTGCCGATACCGATCTTCGCAAGGCTTTGCAGCAGCGCTTCCTGGCCAGCCAGCGCTTCGCACAGCAGGACCCGTGGGCCGAACGGGCGGCCGGTGCCGAAGCACATGAGTTCAAGCCGCTCGCGAGTGTGGAGTGACCAGCATGGACGGACATTTCGCACCAGACTCGGTCTGGACCGAAATCGGACGCCTCGACGACATCCCCCGGCTTGGCTCCCGCGTAGTCAGGACCGCAGCCATCGACATCGCGGTGTTCCGCACATCCGACGATCGTGTATTCGCCCTGCATGACAAATGCCCCCACAAGGCGGGCAAGCTGTCGCAAGGGATCGTGCACGGTGATTCGGTCACCTGCCCCCTGCACAACTGGGTCATCGGGCTGGCCGACGGTCAGGCGCGGGAACCGGATGAGGGTTGCGCCCGCACCGTTCCCGCCCGTCTGGACGGCGACCGCGTGCTGCTGGCGGTGGGTGGGTTATGACCGCGCCGGCGGCAAAGCCCGTCCACACGACCTGCCCCTATTGCGGGGTGGGCTGCGGGGTGGTGGCGCATCCGGATGATACGATCAAGGCGGATACGGCGCACCCGTCCAATCGCGGGCGCCTCTGCTCGAAGGGTGCCGCATTGGCGGCTACGCTGGACGACAGCACGCGACTGACCGCACCCATGGTCGATGGCAGGGCGGAAAGCTGGGAGCGCGCGATCCAGGTCGTTGCGGACCGGTTCCGGGACACGATCGCGCAGCACGGGCCGGACAGCGTGGCCTTCTATGTTTCCGGCCAGTGCCTGACCGAAGATTATTACGTTGCAAACAAGCTGATGAAGGGCTTCATCGGCAGCGCCAACATCGATACCAATTCCCGACTGTGCATGGCGTCGTCCGTCGCCGGCCATGTGCGCGCATTCGGTGAGGACGTGGTTCCGGGCGTCTACGAAGACTGGGAGGAAGCCGACCTGGTGGTGCTGGTCGGCAGCAACGCCGCCTGGTGCCATCCTGTGCTGCATCAGCGGCTGCTGGCGGCCCGGGCCGAGCGGGGCACGAAGATCGTGGTCATTGATCCACGCCGCACCGCGACAGCGGAAGCCGCCGACCTGCACCTGCCGCTGGCCGCCGGCGCCGATGTCGCGCTGTTCAACGGCCTGCTGGCCTATCTTGGCCGGAACCGGTACGTGGACGGCATCTGGGTGAGCAGTCACACGAACGGCTTTGCCGAAGCCATGGCGGCGGCCGAACGCGATACCGGCGATGTCGAGGCGGTGGCGGACCTGTGCGGCATCGACCCTGAACTGG
>DAICYU010000268.1 GCA_027311485.1 Acetobacteraceae bacterium | reverse complement strand
CCGGCGGGCGTGGTCGGCGCCGTCCTGGGTGGCACGGCGACAGCCACCGAGGGATTCTTCACCACGCTGCTGATTCTGTTCTATCTGCTGGTCGCCGGCGAGACGTTCCTGCGGCGAATGGTCGAAATACTGCCGCGGTTCAAGGACAAGCGAAACGCTGTCGAGCTGTCGTTCCATGTTGAACGTGACATCTCGGCGTATCTGCTGACGATCACCTGCATCAACCTGGTGGTCGGTGTCGCCACCGGCTGCGACATGTGGCTGTGCGGCGTTGACAGCCCGGTGCTGTGGGGTGCCGTGGCGTTTGTCCTGAACTACGTGCCGTTTCTGGGACCGATGGTCGGGATTGTCGTGTTCCTGATGGCGAGCGTCCTGTCGCTGGGCGTAACCTGGTGGGCGCTGCTGCCGGTTGGGCTATATCTGGGCATCCATATTCTGGAAGGCGAAATATTCACCCCGACGCTGCTGGCTCGGCGGTTCACGATCAACCCGGTGGCGGTGATCCTGGCGTTGATTTTCTGGTTCTGGATGTGGGGCGTGCCGGGCGCGATCCTGGCGGTGCCGATGCTGGCGATTACCAAGATCGTCTGTGACGATCTACGCCCGCTGCGCGCGATTGGGCATTTGCTGGAAGGGTGATCGTCGGCAAAGGGAAGTGGCGGATGGCCCGATTGATGGGGCCATCCGTGATCTGCGCCAGGGTTGTGACCCGACGCGCAGTGCGATCAGGCGGTCTTGGTGTTGATCAGCGAGACAAGGTCACCAACGGAGCGCAGGCTGTCGAGCTCCCGCGTGTTGAACTTGATGCCCCACTTTTCCTCGCAGGCCATGATGATTTCGATCTGCTTGAAGCTGTCCCAGCCCTGCACCTGCTTGGCGGTCAGTTCCGGTGTCAGCTTAAGGTCGTCCCGCATGAAGACGTCATGAAAGATCTCGGTCAGTGCGTCGTAAATTCCGGCATCAGCGGCCATCAGATCAGCCCTCGACTACATGGATGAATGTTTCGGCCGGCGTGAACGACGCCAGGTCCAGGATGTTGCGGTTGCCGCCCGCTTCGGTGGTTTCCATAACCGTAAAGCCAAGCTTGGCATAGTGGTCTTTGACCATGCCATTCTTTTTGGTGGGGATATATTCGCCCACCAGCCGCCGGGCACCGAGCTTTTTGGCTTCCTGGGCGATCAGGTTGAGTGTGGTTGGTTCGACCTGGCGGCCGAGCACCCGGCAGCTCATGAGCCAGGTGTCGATGTACAGGTCCTTGTTGTCCTGCAGGCGGCCGATGATGATGGCGATGATGCCATTGTCACCAAAACGGTCGGTCAGTCGAAGCTGCAGTCCGAATGCATCCGGGTCGGCCATCACGGCGATGATGTCCTCGTCGGTATAACGTTTTGTCGTCAGGTTGAACTGGTTGGACTTGTTGATCAGCTGAACGATGCGCTGCTGGCCGATCTTGTCGAAACGTTTCCAGATCAGCTCCATCTCCAACCCGCGTAAGTAGGACGGCAGGTCGGTGACGGCGGATTTCAGGGCCTCACGGGCCTTGTTGCCCTGATACTGGCTGGTGCGCTCACGGTCTTCGTCGGTGATGGACAGCCCTTCAAAGTAGCCGGCGTCGGCCAGCGCCACCGGATAGCCGGTGGGATCGTCGGAAACTTCCGGCACCGCGACCATGGGCAGTTCCTGGCGCACCAGGTTCCGCTCAAACGGGTTGTCGTCGATGAACACCAGCGAGTCGATGCCGATGTTCAGTTCCTGCGCGATGGCGCGGATATTGTCGGCCTTGTTCTGCCAGTTGGCGACAAAGCTGGCGATGTCACCACGCTTCAGCACCATGTCGGGGTGCTTTTCAAACGGCTCGACCGCGTTGGCTTCCTCGTTCTTGGAGCAGACAGCCAGGATGATGCCGCGGCGGCTGAGTTCGCGGGCGTATTCCTGGAACGCCACATAGGCCTCGCCGAGCGGACTGCCCTGGCCGAGGGCGATGCCTTCCAGCCCGTCGTCACCGATGACGCCGCCCCAGACGGTGTTGTCCAGGTCGAGCACAAGGCATTTGTAAGAGCGGCCCTGCTTCGCCGCCACCCAGCGGCCGACGAGATCGCCGTAAAGCGGGCTGACGCCGGGCGTGACTTCCTGCTTGGAGCGATGCCACAGGGCGGTGTCGTGCCAGCGGCCAATGCCATCGCGTGCGGCGCGGTCGTCGATCGAGAGGATATCGACGCCTTCGACCTCGGCCATGGCGCGGACCGCCTGGTTCAGGCGAGACACAAACCAGGCGCGGGAGCCGGGCGCACGGTGTTCGTTATTACCCAGGACCGGCAGGTGTACCGGCAGTGTGGCCTGATGCAGGACCGGACACTTGAAGGCGTCTCGCGCCAAGGTCCAGACCTGCTTCACGCGGTCCTGCATTTCGGCCAGTGCGGCGTCCGCGGAGTCCTGGTCCATGCCGGCGGTGATGCCCGCGGTCATGTGGTAGGTGTCGAGCGCGACCAGGATGGCGGTTGGCTTGAAGGCATGCAGGTCGGAATCGGGGTCGGCCAGTTCCTGCAGATACTGCCCGTAGTCGTTCTCGTATGTGTCGATCCAGATGCCGCGACGCAGGCCGGCGACCCGGATGGCGGGCAGCAGATGCGTCAGGGTTGAGGAGCCGAGGACGGCGAGCCGGACTTTCTTGGTCGGCAGAGCCTCGGGGCCCGTTGGGTGAAGCCGGCGGATGGTTTCGTCCAGGTTATTGGTATGGACGAAATTCAGACGGGCGTTGGCCAGTGCAACGGCCTTGTCCCATGCTGTTGCCGTGTCGGACGGCAGATCCCGCAGGCGTTGGCGCCAGTCCGGGATTGTTGGCAGCCAGTGGAGTTCTGTCATGGGATCTCCGTTGTGCGGTGCATCAGGCGCTTAGCATCCACACCCATAGTTGTTCAATGCCAAAGGATGTTGCCGTTCGGCGACTCGTTGTGCACAGGGGAAACGAAAAAAACTGGCCGCCCGACATAGGCGGGCAGCCAGTTAGACAGGTGCAATGACAGCTTTGGTGCTTAGGCCGCGAGCGGGCGCATCCGCTGATCGTAGGTCGGGTAGGCATCAACCTGACGGCAGTCGATTGTGACAATCATCTGCTTCGACGAGGGGTTGAGGGGCAATTGAGCCGCACCATTCGTCCAACGCCACATCTCAGACCCGAGACGCTCGACGTCGTGCCAACCGTCTGACAGCAATGGGCAATCCGCCGGAACAGTCGTTTCTACACCGTCAGCCACGATGGAAATCGAGCGAACGGCGACGCCGAGACGACGCCAGTCGTCAGCATAGGACTGCAGATCACCGGGGATCGTCACCCGTGAACACACTGTTGCCGATCGCGTTCCGGCGGGTAGCAGGAACACGACCCTGCCGTCTGCATTGCCGATGGGACGCAGAGCAACGCCGTCGGCGAGGATATGAAGGTCGGCGTCTTGGGTGGTTTGCGGTGTGGTCGCGCCATAGCCCAATTCGACGGACCGTTGCGCGAGGCGGCGCCAGATCGGCTCCACAGCAGCGGGATCGGTGACGAACGGCGCATAGGCTGCCCCGGACTTGCGCACATCAAATGCCGCGTGCGGCTTCAAGGCCGGATGAAGCATGATTGGAAGATCATCGGTCTCAAAGAACGAGCGGTCACCATTGTCGAGGTAACTCTCGACTTCCAGCCCGTTCGCATAGAACACGCCGTGCTGGTCGAGCTCGATATGATAGTATGTGACCTGCTGCGCCCCGCGATCCTGGGCGATGGATCCACCATTGATGAGTGCGCGGGCCTGCACCAGCACGCCGTCGATGAAGACGGCATGTTCCGGGGAGATGAGCAGGTCTCGGGCCGGACGACCATTCGCAATGGCATCGGCGCGAATGACAATCGGAGCCGCATCTTCCGGGCGGGCATGGCGGCTGAGGTCAATGTGACGCTGGCCGATCCACTTTATAGCCTCAACAACCTCGACACCGTCGCGGATGCTGATAATGCTTGCTGTGTTGGTGATGGTCTCAATCGGCACTTCGCCCGAAGCCAATCGAACCCGTGAGCCAGCTGCAAGGCAACGCGACATCTGTGAACCCTTTAAGCAGACAATTATCGCCGGCGAACCGGCATACACGACGATTTCGAACTTATTGCGAAAGTTATATATTTTCTTGGATATGTCAATGGGAGTTGTTGCTCCCCGCCATGTCGCTGCCTCTTGCCGGAGTGGCGCGTCAATGTCGCGGGCAGTGTCGGAAATCTTTACAAGATTGGCATAGTGGCCGTGGCGGTTTCACTTAAACTGTTGATTTCAAATGCAGACCGGAAGTGGCATGCGGTTTGCAATGTCAGCGCCCAGGCACGGCAAGTCCGCGGTATGTGGAGGCTTTAATGAGAATTCGTTTTCTGACGTTTGCGGCATGTTTTCTAGTTGTGGCTACAACTGCAAATGCAAATACCATTTTCGATACCGCCACGGGGATCAGCTCGGCGGGCACCGATGGTCCTACCTTTGATAGTTCGACTCTGATGGGCACATCGTTCACTACTCACTCTTATGTTTCGCCACTGACCATCTCGCTGCAGTTGTTTGCGGCCCACCCAACGGATCAGGGCTCCATTATGGTGTATCTTGCTCCGGACACTGGCACCTCCGGCACGATTGGGGTTCCGTCATACCCGACGATCGAAAATCCCGTCGGCACGTTTACAAACATGAACACCGCGCAGCTTGTGGGTTCCATAGCAGACTCGGCGCTGACATCAACGCCGGCGCTGTATTCACTCACGGTGACCCCAACGATCAGCACCAGTAACGAGGTTTACTGGGTTGTTCTCTACGACCCAAATGCATCATCGAGCATTCAATGGTCCTACGAGTCAAATGCAAGCGGTATCGGCGCCACTAATCAGTATAGTTTCCAAAACGTTAACGGCACATCACCGGTTCCGGTAGCGGATTCGACTATTGGCGCCTATCAGATGATTGTCACCGACGCGCCCGAGCCCACGGCTCTCAGCGTATTGGGGGTTGGTTTGGTCGTCACCGGTCTGGCACGCCGTCGGTCCCGCAAGGCGGCCTGATCGCTGGATATACAAGCGGCGCGGTTTCAATGCGGCGTGAGACCGCGTCCGTGATCATGTCGTAGGATCGCTTTCCTCTAGCCGAGCATTCAGCTCGGCGCCGAGGAGGACGGCGTAGGCGGATACGTAGAACCACATCAGCACGCCAATCGCCGCGCCGAGTGAACCATATGTGGCGCCAAATGTGCCAATCTGCGACACATACAGGGACAGCACTTCCGACGCGATCAGCCATAGCACGGTTGCGAGTGCGGCCCCGCTCTTGACCCGAGGCTGGTCCGGCGGGCGACGCGACGGGCCGAACCTGTAAAGTAATCCGACAGCGACAAAAAAGAAGCCGATCAACATGATCAGCCCGAAGGCGTGCGCCAGGCCGCTGCCGTACGCTGATAAGCCGATGAAAGCGATGGCTTGCGGCAGCAGCAGCAAAACGGCGATGGCCAGGATCACACAGACCACCGCGGCCAGCGTCATCGACAGCCCGATCAGCTGAAAGCGGAAGAACGGTCGCTGCTCCGCCACATCGTAGGCGACATTGACGGCCGATAGCAGGGATTTTGCGCCGGTCGAACTGCTCCAGAACGTCAGCAGGAAGCTCACGGCCAGGTGCACACTCAGGCTGCTGCCGCTTTGCTGCACAATCTGGTGAACCCGCTCGGAAACCAGGCTGAACGCGGGGGCGGGCAGCAGGCCCGATAATGCGACAAGTTGCTGCTCCGCCGTCACCGGGTTCAGAACCAGGCCGCCGACCGAAATCAGCATGCTAAGGCCCGGGAACAGCGCCAGAGTGGCGTAAAACGCGCAGCCTGCCGCCGCCAGCGAGACACGGTCGGTCGTGCTGGCGCGCAGCGTGCGGACCAGCAGCGCATGCCAGCGGACTTCGGCCCTGAAGGCCGCCTTTATGCTGATCCTACGTGCCAAGCGGTCTCCGGCTGCCGGGGCTGCGCATGCATATGTAGGGAAAGGCGGGATATTTTTGATCCCTCGGGCACATTTCC
>DAICYU010000267.1 GCA_027311485.1 Acetobacteraceae bacterium | reverse complement strand
AGCCAGAAAGCGACGGCGATCCATATCGAGTTCCGCTATGTTATGTTATATTATAACTAGCTTCAGTGGCCTTCTCCATTCAAGCAGCCATTGACGAATCGGACGAAACATTGACCAGATTAACGGATGGAAGACCTGTTGTCGGAGATGCTGGCTCTGCCGTTTGGAATGACACGCGTGGAATGGCGCCGGAGCAGTCGGGCGCGCCGCGTATCGCTGCGGATCGATCCGATGGGTGGTGGCGTCGTGGTCACACTTCCGGCGCGCGCAAGCCGGAAAACCGGCATGGCCCTGCTCATGACCCATGCCGACTGGGTTGCCAACCGGCTTGCTGCGCTACCGGATGCCGTCACGTTCACGGATGGCGCGATGGTGCCCATCTGCGGGGTGCCGAACCGGATTCGCCACATGCCTTCGGCCCGCGGCGGCGCATTCCTGCTTGATCAGGAATTGCACGTCACCGGGCGGGCTGAATTCCTGCCCCGTCGGGTCGGTGACTTCCTGCGGCAGGAAGCCCGCCGACGCCTGGGTGCACTCGTCGCGACCAAAGCCACGCTCATCGGCATCACGCCGCGACGGCTGGCGATCAAGGACACCACCAGCCGCTGGGGCAGCTGCGCCCCCGATCGGTCGCTTTCGCTCAGCTGGCGGCTAGTCATGGCGCCGCCTTTTGTGCAGGACTACGTGGTCGCGCACGAAGTGGCGCATTTGCGGCACATGAACCACGGCCGCCTGTTCTGGGCGCTGGTGGATGAACTCACCCCGCATACCCGCGCAGCCATCCCCTGGCTGCGTGCGGAAGGGGCTCGGCTTCTGCGCATCGGATAGCAGCGCCGAGCCCTGGTGATCAGGCTGCCGGGGCGACGGACAGGCCGTTTACCTTGTGCTGTTCGATGAACCGGGCGACCAAGCCTGATGATTTGGCATCTTCGACAAAGGTGCGCAGCCAGGCTGCGGCGGCCTCATTCGCCCGTGCCGTGCCAACGGCCTGCTGCACGGCGGTGAACTGCCCATCCAGGATGCGCGCTCCCGGCAGCTTTGCCACGTCCGTGATCAGGCGTGGCCGGAGCCCCGCCAGTGCCTCGAGCTTTTCGGCCTGAAACTGCTCAAAGGCCGAGTCCAGACTGGCGGAGCGCACCAGCGTCGCATGCTTGATATTCCTGTCGAGCCAGAGACCGTAGGCGCTGCGATCGGTGACCGCGATTCGGATGCCCGGTTTGTCAACGTCCTCGATCCGCGTAATGGCGGACCCGCCTGGCACGAGGTATGTGGCCTCGATCTCGGCGTAAGCGGCAGTGAACGCGATCGTCTTAGCGCGCGCCGGTTCGGCGCCAATCAGCCCGATATCCCAGACGTCATTGCCGGCCTGGTCTGCGAGTTCACCCGGCTTGGGGAACGGCACATATTTCACCGGCACCCCGAGATTATCGGCAATCGCGCGCGCCATGCTGGGCGACACGCCCTCTGGGTCGCCCGAGGCGTTGCGCCCGGTGACCAGCAGGAAGTTCGACATGTTGATCCCGGCGCGGAGGACGCCGTGCGGGGCAAGCTGGGCAATGACTTCGGGTGACATTCAGACGGTTCCGCTTTCCATTTCGTTTATCGTAGGCACGCGACCGTACCCATCGCAAGCGACTGACACAATCGTCGCTTCTTAGTATTGATCTGCTATTCATAGATTTGTTCCGTATTAGACATTTTCTGGATTAGAGTCGCCGTCGTTTAGTAAGTAAGATCACGCAGCCAACACCTCTGCGTGTTTCATTACAGCCATGATCGAAGCCTGTCCGCGCTTCCTGCGACCCGTCGTCCATGCCTTGTCTCGCGCCAAGCGTCATTTCGCACCTGTGCATGCCGGCCGGCGGTTGTTTCGACATGCTGCCCGTCACCTGCATCACGGCGCGCTTCATCCTGCGATTCTTGTGCAGACGGGGTGCCGCGTCAGCGCCACGCTGCTGGCAACCGGGTTGCTCGGAGCACCAGTTCCCGCGAACCCGGTCTTGCATGAGGTGGCTGGGCCACCGGCAGCGGCACGGATGACCACGCCTATGGTTGACCCAGTGCCGCTCGATCCCCCGGCGCAGGAGGACTCCGGCGCCCGCCCCATCTGGACGTCGGGCGATTTCGCGCCTGGGGACCTGGCCGGACGGTCGGTTCACCTGCCCGTCCCCCTGGTCGATCCATCAGCGCCGGCCGAGGTGGCTGCCGCGTCGATAGCGACGGCGTTGGCGTCTTCCATGCCGCCCCTGAATCCAGCCGTTATATTGCCCGCCTCGCGTAATCCCGCTGCGGCGCCGGAGCCCGGGAGTCTTGGTGTTTTCGCGACGGCTGTCACTGTGCTGCGGGTGTTGCGCAAACGACGGCGCCGCGGCGGCGCATGTCAGCTTCCAGCACCGCGATCATCGTAGAACGCGACCGAACGTCGCCTTTAGAAGCGAACCGAATCGACCGTTGCCACGTCCAGCAGACGCTCGATGACTTCCGGCTCCTGCGCGCCCGCGATGGCGTGGGTTCCTTCGACAACGAAGCAGGGTACGCCGTTGATCCCAAGCCGGTGGGCCCGAAGGTTATCGGCGTGAACGCCCTCGGATTCCGCGTCGGACGCCAGAAAGCGGCGCAGCGGCACAGACTCCATGCCGCATGCCACGCCAACGGCGGTCAGCACGCCATGATCACCGAGATCCAGGCCGTCCGTGAAGTGGGCCGCAAACAACGCCTCCACCAGCGTATCGGCCTGACCAAACCGTGCGGCGTAACGAACCAGACGGTGCGCATCAATGGATGACGGCGTGCGGCGGATGCGGTCAAACCGAAACTCCAGCCCCTCCTGCCGCCCAACCTCGGTAATCGTCGCGTACAGCCGGCGCGCCCGTTCCTCGCCGCCGAACTTGCGAACGACGTATTCCGGCCGTGACATGCCCATGCGTGGCATGTCCGGGTTCAGCAGGAACGGCCGCCAGATCAGTTCGAAAGCCAAGTCGGGCCGACGCCTCAGGGTGCGTATTAGCCGCCGGACGCCAAGATAGCACCAGGGGCAAACGAGATCATGCACGACCTCGATACGCAGCCGAGACCTTGGGGGCGCAAGAATGTTCACAGTGAGAATGTGGCGTGTTTGATGCCGATTGTCACCTGGTTATCACTTGACCCAGACCCTGCCAGTAATGCGCCAGCGGACTGCCGGCGAGAACGGCTTGCACCGCTTGCTGATCATCAGGCGGCATCGTTGTCTGCCAAGCGGCGGCGGCCGCGACGGCATTGCGGAAGATCGCATAGTAGCCCGGATCGCCTTTGTGAGTTGTGCTGCGGCTGATGAAATCCTGTGTCTGCAGATTCCAGGGCAAGGCGCAAAATGCTAGTATGCGCCTTGCCTCTGCCTCGGGTGCTGCACAGAGCGTTTCGTAACAAACGATTCGGACATTTTGCAGGCCGCTCAACGCAGCGCAGGCCGGCTCATTGAAGGCGCGCCAGCTCCAGGCGTATTTGGCAGCATCCGACAATGCCTGGAACCGCGCATCCGTTACCCCGGAGCCCGCGGCGAAGCGGATGGCGGCGGCCTCATCGAACGGCATGTCCGTGCCGGCGGTTTTCAGCTCGAATCGCTGCTGGCGGTTGCCGCGCATGACGGATGCGACCTGTCCGCATGGATGGCGCAGGATAAAAACCACACGGCATGCCGGCTCGGCCGCGGCGAACACCGTGGTCTTCTCGGCAAGGCGAATCGACTTGATCGCCACACGCGGGGGTGGCTGAGCCATCATGTCCGGCACTGGCAAATGTCGAATGTTGCGCAATGGGGGCGGCAGGCGGGCGGCGGCACTGATTGCGCCAACAAGGAGCGTCCGCACGTTACGCTGCCATGCAGACTGATAGGACTTGGGAAAGAACGGGCGCTTGGCGGCCGCACGCGGCGTTCGGTCAGCGGCCCACTGGGCCATCAGGCGCGGAACATCCGACGGCGTTATCGGGCATGCATCGATATGCCCGTCGTCCGGCTCGTGGCGATAGAGCACGTCGGGGTGGCTGTCGATGATCTTCGCCAGCCAGGTCGTACCGGACCGGGGTGCACCGACGATGAGTATGGGATCGTGCAGCTCCTGGCGCATGCGGTCCGCCATTATGCGGGTCGGAGGCGACCTTCCGGCATAACGTTCGGTCGTACGGTGTCCATCACATCGTATGGATCAGGTACAGCCGCCGTCCACCGCTCAGCCCAGCTTCCCGTGGCAATGCTTGTATTTTTTCCCGGACCCACACGGACAGGGCGCATTGCGCGGAGTCGCGGCCCAGGTCGCTTCATTGTTCGGGTCGACGGCGGCCGTCCGCATCGGCTCCGAGACGATCGGTGTCGGCACTGTCAACGGTTCCGCCAACGCCAGCTCCGAGGCCAGCGCGGATTCCGGCTCCGCGTGGATTTCCATCATCCGCGTCATCATGGGTTCCGGCGGCCGCTCGGGGGCCAGTTCGACCCGGGCCAGAAGGCTGGTCACACGCTCCTTCAACTCACCCAGCATGGCGTTGAACAGAGTAAAGGCTTCCGACTTGTATTCGTTCAGCGGGTCACGCTGACCGTAGGCGCGCAGCCCGATGCCCTGGCGCAGATGGTCCAGCGCATACAGATGTTCCTTCCACACCGCATCCAGCGTCTGGATCAGCAGGCTCTTTTCGATAAATCGCATGAGCTCGGGGCCCATGTTGGCCGCTTTCGCCGCCATCCGCTCATCGACGGCCCGTTCGATCCGCTCCCGCAGATGGGTTTCGTCGATGCCTTCCTCCCTGCCCCAATCCTCGATGGGCAGCGACATGCCAAAGATGCGGTCGACGTCGGCGGCAAGATCCTTCAGCTCCCATTGTTCGACGAAGGCCTTCTCCGGCACGCGGGCGGTAACAAGCGCCTCCAGCACGTCGGCACGCATCTCGGCCATCAACTCCGACACGTCGGAGAGCCGCATGAACTCCTTGCGCTGGGCATAAACCTCCTTGCGCTGGTCGTTCATGACGTCGTCGTACTTCAGCACGTTCTTGCGGGTGTCGAAGTTCCGCGCTTCGACCTTCTTCTGCGCCTTCTCCAGCGCCTTGTTGATCCACGGATGGACGATCGCCTCACCATCCTTCAGCCCCAGGCGTTGTAACATCCCGCCCATCCGATCGGAGCCGAAGATGCGCATCAAGTCGTCTTCCAGCGACAGGAAGAAGCGGGACCGCCCCGGGTCACCCTGACGGCCGGACCGGCCGCGCAACTGATTGTCGATGCGGCGACTCTCATGCCGCTCGGTGCCGATGACGAAAAGACCGCCGGCTTCTTTCACCTTCTGATGCGACACCGCGAGTTCTTCACGAATCCTGGCTTCCGCCGCGGCGCGCTGCGCCTCATCGTGGATATTCGCCAGCTCCTTGCGGAGGCGCATTTCCAGGTTGCCGCCCAGTTTGATGTCGGTGCCGCGCCCGGCCATGTTGGTGGCGATGGTCACCGCGCCGGGGGCACCGGCCTCGGCAACGATCTCGGCTTCCTGCTCATGAAAGCGAGCATTCAGCACCGCGTGAGGAACGCGCTTCTTCTTCAACAAAGCGCTGATGGTTTCGCTTTTTTCGATCGAGGTGGTGCCGACCAGCACGGGCTGCCCCTTGTGGCGCGCCTCGGCGATCAGGCTGGCAACCGCCTCGTATTTTTCAGCCGCGCTGCGGTAAACCTCATCGTCCTCATCATTGCGGCTGACCGGGACGTTGGTGGGTATTTCCACCACCTGCAGCTTGTAGATTTCCTCGAACTCATCCGCCTCGGTCATCGCGGTGCCGGTCATGCCGCCCAGCTTCGGGTACAGGCGGAAGTAGTTCTGAAAGGTGATGGACGCCAGGGTCTGGTTTTCCGCCTGGACAGTGACGTGTTCCTTGGCTTCCAGCGCCTGGTGCAACCCCTCCGAATAGCGTCGCCCCTGCATCATGCGCCCGGTGAACTCGTCGATGATAACCACCTGGTCGTCGCGGACGATGTAGTCCACATCCCGGGCGAACAGCGTGTGTGCGCGCACCGACTGCTGCACATGATGCACGACAGAGACGTTGAAGATATCGTACAGGTTGC
>DAICYU010000266.1 GCA_027311485.1 Acetobacteraceae bacterium | reverse complement strand
CGTCGCGGCGAACATGACGTCGCCCTTGGCCATTTCGATGACGCTGAATTTGTGCCTGGGATCGGTCACGCCCATGCCGCGGGCCCGTTCGATCTGCGAATCGTTCTCGTACATCAGCCGTCCTTGCATCTGCCCGCCGATACAGCGGAGCGCGGCGGCGGCCAGCACGCCTTCCGGCGCGCCGCCCGAGCCGAGGTAGATATCCACGTAGCTGTCCGGCGTGGCGGTGGCGATCACGCCGGCCACGTCACCGTCGCTGATCAGCATCACCCGCGCGCCGGCTTCGCGGCAATGCGCGATCAGGTCCTTGTGCCGGTCGCGGTCCAGGATGCAGGCGATCAGGTCGGACACATCGCAATTCTTGGCGCGGGCCAGGTTGCGCAGGTTGTTGCCGACCGAGTCGTCGAGGTTCACCACGCCGTCCGGCAGGCCGCCGCCGACGGCGATCTTGTCCATGTAGATGTCGGGCGCGTGCAGGAAGTTGCCGTTTTCCGCCAGGGCGACGGTGGCGATCGCGTTCGGCCCGCCCTTGGCCGTCAGCGTCGTGCCTTCCAGCGGATCGACGGCGATGTCCATCGCCGGTCCGCCGCAACCCACCTTCTCGCCGATGAACAGCATCGGCGCCTCATCCATCTCGCCCTCACCGATCACCACGGTGCCGTCGATCGCCACCGCGTCGAACGCCTTGCGCATGGCTTCCACCGCGGCGCCGTCGGCCTCGTTCTTCTTGCCGTGGCCGATCCAGCGTGAGGCGGCGAGGGCCGCGGATTCGGTCACCCGAACCAGTTCCAGCGCCAGATTGCGGTCGGTCATCATGCCCGGCAAGGCCCTGCTGTCGGTCGGCATGGAGTTCCTCCTGTGGTCAAACCTCGAATGCAGCCTGCTTTAGCATGCTGCGCGCGGTCGGGCAGGATGGGGGAGAGGCACAAGGACGTTTTCTGCCCGTTCCGCCCGACAAATTCGTTCCATGGCCGCGTGTAACCGGTTCCGCGCCTGACGATGCCCCACGCGCCGGGCGACACCCTCACTCGCCGGATGAGGACAACCACGGGTCGGTGGTCCACAGCGCCGCGAGGTCCTTGCGTTCTGCCTCGGCCGTGCCGAGCCAGGCCGCGCCGTCCCGCCAGCCGGCATGATAGCCGTCCGCCAGCGCCTTTTCGACGAAGGCATCGTCCGCCGCCGCAGCCCGCGCCGCCGCCGTCAGGGTCGCGGCCAGTTCCGGCGCTGTGCCGGCCGGCACCGCGAGCCCGCGGCGGATGAACGCGGACAGCGGGATGCCGGCCTCATCCAGCACCGGCGCGTCGGGCAGCACGCCGAAGCGGCGATGCGCGGCGATGCCGATCGCCGTCAGGTTGCCATCCCGGATCGCCCCGATCGTTGCCGGAAGCGCCAGCGCGGCGGCTGAAACATTACCCGCCAGCACCGCCTGCAGCGCCGCTTCGGCGGATGGGAAGGTGACGATGTTCAGCCGCGTCTGCGCCAGCGCCTGCAGCCGCAGCGCGGTCAGGAACGGCGCGCTGCCGGCCGGCGGCGTCCCCAGCGGCACGGCGTCGGCGTCCTCGGCGGCACGCTCGATGATGTCCTGGATCGTGTCGGCCGGGTCATTGGCGGGGGAGACGAAGGCGATCGGCTCCCGCGCGATCTGGCCCAGCAATGCGATGCGCGTGATCAGCGACGGGTCGCCGCGGTCGATCATGCGGGCCGGCAGGGTGGGTGTGCTGACCCAGCCTAACACCGACCCGGCGCCGGCCGGATCGCCCAGCGCCGCGAGCATGGTGCGGCCACCATCGCCGGGCAGGTTCGTCACCGCCAGTTCAAAGCCCGGCAGCCGCGGCGCCAGAACGCCGCAGAACGCCCGCGCCATCCGGTCGGCGCCAGACCCTTCCGGCATGCCCACCAGCATCTTCAACCGGCGCGGCGGCGGTGCCACCGCCCGCGCACCTGTGACGGACACCTTCAGGGCAGCCGCGGCAGCCACGCCGGCCAGCGCGCCGCGGCGGCCGAGTCTCACGGCCGCTGCGCCGTCACCTTCGGCGCGGTCGGGGCCGCCGCGTCACGCCGCAACCGGTGCTCACCCAGGAACAGCAGGATCGGCGCGGCGATGAAAATCGACGACGACGTGCCGACCACGATGCCGAACAGCATCACCCAGGCGAAGCCCGAGATCGACTCGCCGCCGAACAACGCCAGCGGCAGGCTGGCCAGGAACACCGTCATCGACGTGCCCAACGTCCGGTTCAGGGTTTCATTGATCGACATGTCGATCAGGTCGCGTAGCGGCATCGTCTTGTATTTGCGCAGGTTTTCCCGCACCCGGTCATACACCACCACCTTGTCGTTGGTGGAATAGCCCAGGATCGTCAGGATCGCCGCAACCATCACAAGATCGAAATCGATCCGCGTCAGCGCCAGGAATCCGATCGCCTTGGTGATGTCCAGAACCAGCGTCACCACCGCGCCGACGGCGAACTCCCACTCGAAGCGGAACCAGATATAAACCAGGATCATCAACAAACTGATCCCCAGCGCCAGCAAACCGTTCCGGAACAGCTCTGCCGACACGCTGGCGCCCACCACGTCCGTGCGCAGGATCTTGACACCCGGCACGCCCTGTTCCAGCGCCGCCTTCACCCGCGCCACCTGCGTCTGCGTCCCCTGTTCCGTCGGCGCCGCGCCCAGGCGGATCAGCACCTCCGACGGATCGCCGAATCGCTGAACGCCCTGGTCCGGAACATTCTCCTTGCGCAGCGCGGCGTGGATCTGCGCGAAATCCGCTGGCGCGGGCGTGCGGACTTCCATCACCACGCCGCCCGAGAAGTCGATGCCCAGGTTCAGCCCCGGATAGAAGAACAGCACCACCGAGGCGGTGGACAGGATGGCCGACACGATCAGGCCCATGTAGCGGCCCCGCATGAATTTGATGCGGGTGCCGTCGGGTACCAGGCGGAAGCGGGGTTTGATCAACATGACAGGACCTCAGACCGGCAGCAGCTTCGGCCGGGTGGCGACATACCAGCGGGACACCAGCAGCCGGGTCAGCATCCAGGCGGTGAACAGGGACGTTGCAATGCCAACCGTGATGGTCACCGCAAAGCCGCGCACCGGGCCGGAGCCGAACACGAACAGCATGACGTGCGCCAGGAAGGCGGTGGCGTTGCTGTCGAAGATGGTGCTGTAGGCACGCTGGAACCCATGCTCCAACGCCTGCAGCGGCGGGCGGCCCAGCTTTTGTTCTTCACGGATGCGTTCGTTGATCAGGATGTTGGCGTCCACCGCCATGCCCAGTGTCAGCAGGATGCCGGCCATGCCCGGCAGCGTCAGCGTCGCCTGCAGCAGCGACATGATCGCCAGCATCAGCACCAGGTTGACCAGCAGCGCCAGGTTCGCGAACCAGCCGAACAGCCCGTAGAAGAAGCCCATGAAGGCGATCACCAGCAGGAACCCGACGGCCAGCGAAATCGCGCCGGCACGGATGCTGTCGGCACCCAGCTCTGGCCCCACCGACCGCTGCTCCACCACCGTCAGCGGTGCCGGCAGGGCGCCGGCCCGCAGCAGCACGGCCAGGTCGTTGGCCGACGAAGCGGTGAAGTTGCCGCTGATCTGTCCGCGGCCGCCGGTGATCGGCTCCCGGATCACCGGGGCCGAGATCACCTTGTTGTCCAGCACGATGGCGAAGCGGTGATTGACGCTCGCGCGTGTGACGTCGGCGAAGCGCCGAGCGCCCGCGGCGTTGAAGGTGAAGTTCACCACCCAGTCGCCGGTTTCCGGATTGGTGCCGGCGCGGGCGTCGGTCAGGTCGGCGCCGTCCACATCCACGCGCTTGCGCACGGCGATCTTCTGATTCGGCTGGTCCTGCATCTGCAGGTAATCGTCGCCCGGCGGCGCCGGACCGCCCGAGGACGGGGCCGCGGCCTCATCCACCAGTCGGAACGTCATGTGCGCGGTCTTACCGATCAGTTGCTTGATCCGGTCCGGATCGCCGACGCCCGGCAACTGCACCACGATCCGGTCCTGCCCCTGGCGGGTGATCTGCGGATCCACCACGCCGGTCTCGTCGATCCGGCGCCGGACGATCTCGATCGACTGGTCCACCGCCCCGGCCGCCCGCTGGCTGAGCGCTGCCGCCGACAGCGTCAGCGTGATGGTGCCGTTCGGATTGCCCTCGATGCTCATGTCCGCCGCGCCGGTGCTGGGATCGCGGGCGATCAGCGGCTGCAGCAGATGCACCGCCGCATCGGTCCTGGACGCATCACGCAGCTTCAGCACCACCCGGTCCTGGTCCGGCTGCGCTTCCAGCGACTGATAAAATATCTGCGCTGGCCGCAGCGCCTGGCGGATGCTGTCCGTCAGATTATCCAGCCGTTCCTTCAGCACGGCCTTCATATCCACTTCCAACAGCAGATAGCTGCCGCCCCGCAGGTCGAGCCCGAGGTGCACGGTCCGCCACGGCAGCCACGGCGCCGGCGACGGGAACAGGTTGGGCAGGCCAAGAACCACGCCGAGGAGGCAGATGCCTGCGATCAGCATGGTCTTCATACGACTGAAATACATCATGGACTTTGCGCGCGTTGGCTCCTGACACCGCCGATCCCTCGGCCGCGGTCCTATGCGCCGGGGTTTGCCGCAATGTCCAGTGCTGCGACGCAGATAGGCATCGACAGAGCCGAAATAGATTAGCGTTTTGTAACTTGTCACCCGGCCTGCCGGCGCGATTGCTGCGCCGCATGAAAGCCTTCGCATCCGCCACGCTGCCCGCTTCGCCGGCGCGCCGCGACCCAATCTGGTTCCTGGACGGCCTCGTCGTGGCGCTTGGTGGCGTCTGCTGGTGGCTGGCGTCAGCATACCCGGCCGATCTGCCGTTTTTCCTGCCCTGGGATTTTTCCTGGATCGAGTTTCTGGGAATTGCGCTGCCGCTGGTCTGGTACCTGCGCGGCCTGGCGCTGACCCAGGCCGAGGAACGTCCGCACTGGCTGCGGATCACCGCGTTCCTGCTGGGAATCCTGTTCATCTACACACTCATGCAGACGCGTTTTGTTTACTACGCGCAGCATATGTTCCTGCTGAACCGGGTTCAGCACGCCGGCATGCATCACCTCGGGCCATTCCTGATCGCCCTGGGCTGGCCGGGCGGCACCCTGGCGCGCGGCGCCCCCGATTGGGCGCTGCGGCTGGCGCGGACCACCTTCGTCAGGCGGGCGCTGCGCTTCCTGATGCACCCCGTGGTCGCCGCGGTCACCTTCGCCGGCCTGATCGGGTTGTGGCTGCTGCCCGCGGTGCAGTTCGTGATGATGATCTCACCGCCGCTATACGTCGTCATGAACCTGAGCATGGTGCTGGACGGGCTGCTGTTCTGGTTCCTGGTGCTCGATCCACGGCCATCGCCGCCGGCCTATCACAGCTATACCGTGCGGCTGATCACCACCATCGCGGTCATCTTTCCCCAGCTGATCCTGGGCGCCCGCCTGACCTTCAGCCTGGAGCCTTGGTACCCCTACTACGACCTGTGCGGGCGGCTGTTCCCGACCGTCAGCGCCTTGATGGACCAGCATCTGGGCGGCGTGGTCGTCTGGGTCCCGTCGTCGATGATGAGCTCGATCGCCTTCCTGCTGATCGTCAACAATGTACGCCTGAACGAAGACCGCCAGTCCGGAGGCAAGAACGAGGATGACATTGAGATCGCGCCCGGCGTCCGCCTGTCCTCGGCAAGCTGGACCGGCCGCTAGCGCGCGGGCGGCGGCGGTGCAACCGCTCAACCGGGTGAACCGGGCGCCCGGGTCATGCACCGGCCTGGCTCTGGTCCTGTCGGCGTCGGCCCTGATCCTGGCGCCGGGCGTTGCCCGGGCGGCCGCGCCGGACGTCACGGTATCGGATGCCCGCATGCAGGTGATCATGGCATCCCGCCCGGCCGCCGGCTATTTCGTGCTGAAGAACAACGGTGACACCGATGTGTCATTGACCGGCGCCGCCGCGCCGGATTGCGGGTCGCTGATGATGCACAAATCCAGTGAGCAGGGCGGCATGGCGCGGATGGAGATGGTGCAATCGGTGCGCGTGCCCGGCAACGGCACGATCCGCTTTGCCCCCGGCGGCTACCAC